>CATZYB010000170.1 GCA_958426095.1 uncultured Lachnospiraceae bacterium | reverse complement strand
ACTTATCCTAGATTATAGCATTTTACGAAGTTCTGGTAAACACTTTTCTCTATTTCAAAATCAGCGAATCTATAGTATAATAGGGTCACTTAGAAATACGTTTGAAAGAAGGTGACGCAATATGAGTCGAGTTTGTATTTTTTTCGCTCCTGGTCTTGAAGAAATCGAAGGCTTAACCGTTGTTGACCTGATGCGCCGTGCCGATATCCCAATCCGCATCGTTTCCATCGGCGACACGCTGGAAATTACCGGCGCGCACGGTATTCACATTACGGCCGACAGCCGTTTTGCCGATATGGATTTTTCAGACACAGAGATGCTTGTACTGCCGGGCGGCGCTCCGGGAACCTGCAATCTGAATGCCTGTGAGCCGCTGAAAACTTTATTAAGAGATTTTTATAACAAAGGTAAATATATTGGCGCTATCTGTGCCGCGCCGATGGTTCTCGGCCACCTGGGCTTTCTTGAAGGCCGGAAGGCAACCTGCTATCCAGGCTTCGAGAAGGATTTGATCGGAGCTGTCCATGTAACGGATGCGGCTGTGGTCAATGGACATATTATCACAAGCCGCGGACTTGGCACCGCCATCGAATTTGCCGCCGCACTGATCGGCCTGCTGACCGATGAAGCTACGGCAGAAGATATCAAAAAATCTGTAATGTACACAAAGGAGAAATAACTATGTCAGACAGAGTTTCCAAAGCATTGGAAAATCATGATAAAAACTATAATTGCTGCCAATCCGTCGCCTGCGCTTTCTGCGATCTGGTCGGCGTTGATGAAGAAACCATGTTTAAAGCCGGCGAAGCCTTCGGCCTTGGTATGGGCGGAATGCACGGCACCTGCGGCGCCATTGCCGGAGCAGTCCTTCTGGCCGGTTTTAAAAACAGCACTGCCAATCTGGAACATCCAAACTCAAAGGCTGCGACTTATAAACTCTCTGCGGCGATCGTTAAAGAATTCCAGGAAAAAAACGGAGCTATTGCCTGTTGTGACTTAAAGGGCGTTAAAACAGGAAATGTCCTCCGTTCCTGTCCAGGCTGTATCGAAGATGCCGCACGGATTGCTGAAAAAATCCTCGAGTTAAAATAATAAGAACAAAAAAACCGCTGTAACCTGTGTGCGTTTCCCATGCGGAGACCCCACCTGTTCAGCGGTTTTTTATCAGGATAAAATATGGATCAGCCCATCCGTCTCATCATAGACAAGTTTTGTTCCATAAGGCTTACTGTATGCGGTCATATTTGCCGCAATTGTCCGTGCCGCCTCCGGCGATGCTATTTTAGGAAGCCCCCGGTCTAAAATCCGGTCCGCCGCCATACAAAGGTCAATCGGAAGAAGCCCAAAAGAGACGCCTTTTTCTGTCTGGTCGATCTGGAGCAGACAGTTTTCAGAAAACCGACGTTCCGCATTAAATCCAATAAAATTCCCATCTTTATCTTTTGCCCGATTCGAATGAAGATCCGAAGGGCGGCTGTTCACATCATAACCATAGCTTTCATACATTTCCGGCGCTATAATCGATTCACCGGCCTCAAATTCCATCAATAAGCTTCCCAGATTATAAAAAATCGGACGGCCGTGATAGATTTCCACGCCGCGCAGAAAATGAGCGCCATGTCCAACGACGACATCGGCTCCCGCATCAATGGCATCACGGGCCATCTTCTCAATAAATTCCGGCGGTCTGGAAGCATACCAGTTCTCATTGAGCCCCTCATGGGTATGCAGGCTGAAAATCGTTAAATCAGAGCGCTTTGAAGCGTCCGCAATACTTTTCAAAACTTCTTCTGCATCTTTCTCATTTACATAGGTGCGAACATAAGCTTTTTCGCCCCGTTCAATCTGTAAACACCCTTCAAACAGAGAACCAAAACGAAAGGAATCATTCCCCTGAGGCGGATAAGTCTCCACCCGACAACCTTCGTCCATACTTTCCCTTGTTCCAAGAGCTATGTCGATGTGGCGGAGCTGTTCGAACATTTCATCCGGAAGCACATAAGCACGCCCCCACCGCAGCGGATTGGACCCCGGACGAGCCGCCACGCCTGCGCCGTCGTCACTGGCCGCAAAGGCCTCTGAACGGGTCGAGGACGTCGCTACGATCGCCACTCGGCCTTCGGCTGTATCAAGGAACTTCGGCAGACGGGCTTCTTTCAGATTGCGTCCGACACCACAAGGTATAAGACGGCGTGCTTCCGCCGCATTCATCGTATCCAGTACACCTTGCCAGCCATAATCTCCCGTATGGTTATTGACAAAACCAACCATTTGGATATTTAAATCCACAAATTCATCCAGTGTGGACGGACGGACCGAAGTCATATACCCCCGTCCGCAGGCCGGCGGCGTCCCTGGTTCCGGTGTGCAAAATTCCGCATTTGTAAAGGCGCCATCGGCTGTTTGAAACCAGTCAATCAGTTTTTTATCAAGACGTTTTGCAAGATTGCGGCTTGAAAAAAGTGAATCTCCGCATACAATAAAACGCATATCCATTTCCTCCCTTTGACCCTTAATGTGAAAGCATATTTTTGAGGAATTGTTTTGTCCTCTCTTCTTTTGTGTTTTCAAAAATATCCGATGGTGTGCCGATTTCCATAATATTTCCATCCGCAAAGAAAGCCACCCTGTCGGATACATCCCGGGCAAATGCCATCTCATGCGTAACAATGATCATCGTAAGCCCCTGCTCGGCAATCGAACGGATCACATCTAAAACACCGCCGACCATCTCCGGGTCAAGCGCCGATGTCGGCTCATCCAAAAGCATCACTTTTGGCTCAATAGCCAGCGCCCTGGCAATACCTACACGCTGCTGCTGCCCGCCGGATAACTGATGCGGATAATAATTCAACCGGTCTGACAGTCCAACCCGTTCCAGCTGAGCCTCCGCAATGGCTTTGGCCTCCGCCGGGCTTTTCCCCTGAACGACAGTAAGCGCTTCCATAACATTTTCCAAAGCCGTCCGATGGCGGAACAGATTGTAGGACTGGAATACCATCGCCGTATTCCGGCAAAGAGCAAGAATATCTTTTTTATCTGCTTTTTTCGTGTCTACACGTATATCATCCAATGTAATAATTCCCGAATCCGCAGGTTCCAGGAAATTAATTGTTCGCAGGAATGTGGATTTACCGCTGCCGCTGGCTCCGATAATAGAAACAACCTCTCCGGTATCCACAGTCAGGTCCACGCCCTGCAGTACATGATTTCTGCCAAAAGACTTATCAATGCCTTCAAGACTGATCATTATCGTCCACCTTCCTTTCCATGATATTGAATTTCTTCTCAAGCCTGTGAATGCCGAATTCAATCGCAATACAGAGAATCCAGTATAAAAGAGCCAGCCCAATATAAGATTCAAAGAAACGCATATTTCGTCCGGCGATGACCTTCGTCTTACCTGTCATTTCCATAACACCGATGGTAAAAGCCAGGGAAGTCGATTTAACAAGGCTGATCAGACTGTTGCCCAGATTTGGAATGGCAACGATCATGGCCTGGGGCAATATAACCCGCCGCATAGTCTGTCCGCCGGTCATGCCGATCGAGTGGGCCGCCTCGATGTCTTTTTTATCAACGGATAGGATCGCTGCACGGATAGCCTCAGCCATATAAGCAGCCTCATTTAATGAAAATGCTACGAATACGAATACCATACTCGGTATTTTATTAATACTAAAAGATGTGCCGAATTCATAATTTAACATATTCAGCACCATCGGAATGCCGTAATAAGATAAAAAAATCTGGACCAGAAGCGGCGTACCACGCACAAAAGAAATATAAAGCGTCGCGATCTGGGACAGTACCGCCCACTTTTTAATACGGAAAAGTGCAAGCAAAAAACCGATAAGCATACCTGCAACCGCGGCAACAACGGCAATCTCAAGAGTAATCGGAATCGCTGAAATCAGCTCTCGGATCGCACTGCCTATCGCTGAAGGTTTAAAAATATTTTCCATGATGTATCACCTGTTAAAAAAATCCCTGCTGATGCCATTCGGTGTTTCAGCAGGGATGGGTTATTAATCTACCGGAACGTAATCGTCGCCAAAATAAGTTACACTCAAGTCTGAAAGTGTGCCGTCAGCTTTAATCTCTTCCAATGCCTGGTCAAATTCCGCCTGTAAATCTGTCTCACTCTTACTATATAAAATCCATGCCTCCGGAATCTCAATTTCATCCGCATTCGGTATTTCATACACATTAAATTCATATCCATATTCTTCATTAACATTTGTTACATAGGTCTGATTGTAAATGCAGGCATCGTAACGTCCATTATGAAGGTCGATCAACGCTTCACTCGCATCTGCGTCTGTGTACTGGATATCAATCTGATTATCAGGATTCTGCTCATTGAAACTTTCCATGAACAAAGCATTCGCACGTCCGGAACCGGCCGGTACTTTCTTGCCGCCAAGATCTTCAATCGTCTGAATTTCCGTATTATCCGGAGCTGTGATCAACACAATCTTATTTTTGAAATATGGCTTTGTGCTGAAAAGATATTTTTCTTCTCTCTCCGGTTTTTTGGAGATGTTACCGATGATCAGATTGTAACGTCCCGAATCCAGTCCTGCAAACATGGACTCAAATTCTGTAACCTCATATTCCAATGTATAGCCCAACCGTTTTGCCATCTCATTCAGCATATCGATCTCATATCCGGCCAGGCTTCCATCTTCCTCCACATAATTGTATGGCTTCGGTGTCCCCGCAACACCAACCACCAGTGTTTTTTCTCCCTGCGCTTCACTCTGAGCTTCTGTCTCAGAGCTTTCGGCAGCAGATGTACTGCTCTGCTCTTTCTCTCCGCAGGCTGTCAGTGTCATAGCCAGCATCGCTGCCGATAAAAG
>CATZYB010000169.1 GCA_958426095.1 uncultured Lachnospiraceae bacterium | reverse complement strand
GACGTCAGGAAATGTTTGTGGGGAATTTTGACCATGAACTGAAAACGCCTCTGACTTCTATCATTGGATATGCGGATATGCTGCGTTCCAAAAGGATGACAGAAGAACAGACGGTTCTTTTAGCCGACCAGATTGTCCGGGAAGGAAAGCGTTTGCAGATGATGTCTGAAAAGCTTATGCAGCTTACGGTTTTAAAGAAGCAGGATTTTAAAATGCGCCGGGTGTCGGCAAAGCGGTTTCTGACCTCTGTCTATGATACAGTATTTCCGGCGATGCAGGAGGATGATATCCGATTTATCGCTGAAATTCAGGATGGAAAACTTTTCATTGAACCGGATTTAATGAAAACAGTCTGCATCAATTTATTGGATAATGCCCGAAAGGCCATTGACAGAACCGGCGGCCAGGTCACATTGACAGGAAAAAAGGTGAACGGCGGCTATGAAATTTCAGTCAGAGATAATGGCTGCGGAATTCCGGCGGAGGAGCTTTCAAAAATCAGCGAGGCTTTTTATATGGTGGATAAGGCGCGTTCCCGGGGGCGGGGCGGAGCCGGGCTTGGTCTGGCAGTGTGTACGGCGATCATGGAAGTTCATCATGGAAACATAACTTTCGAGAGTACCCAGGGAGTAGGGACCTGTGTGCGGGTATTTTTAACGGAGGTGAACAATGATGGCGCGGTTTAGGAAAACAGCTCCGGTTTTTACAGCGGTTTTGATATTGATTTTTTTGGTGACGATGCCGCCTGTCTTTGCTGAAATTAAGGAAAAAACGCTGCTGGACCGGGTAGTCACGGAAGAGATTCCGGAGAATGTATTGATTGAAAGTTCAAAAAAAGATTTGTCCGTTTCTGAAAAGCTGGATCTCATTATCAATGGACGGTCTGGAGGCTTTGGTGTTGCAGTGGCGGACGGTATTATTTCCGGTGCAGGAATAGAAAATGACAATATTCTGAAAGAAAGAGCCTGTTCGGAATTGGAGAAACTTATGGAAAAGAATGCCATTTTTGTATTTGATACATCGGATTGTGAGCTTATTAGCGAATCACCGTTGAATTATGTGAATTTGGATGATATGAGCCAGTCGGTGTCCGTGATATGGATGAGCTTTCAATTTTCTTCAATGATGGCAGACGTATTGATCGATGTGGAAACCTTTCAAATTTATGAGTATAATCTGTACTGGGATACGTATAGCGTGTCAGAAGATTCAGATTTGGTGGAATTGGATGATCTGATTCGAAATTTTAAGGAGTATACCGGATTATCTGAGGAGGAATTTGATTATTATTATAATTGTTCCGATGCGCCGATGTATATTGGTTTAAAATGATGCAATTTTGAAGGGATTTTGACGCTTGTTTTATGGTTTCTTATTTTACACTGTCTTTATTATTAAGAAAGACGGTGAGAAAATGAGAAGAAAAAAACGGATAAAATGTGTACTGTTTCTTTTGGTTGTTATCATGGGAGCCTTTACCCTCGGAAGCGTCTATGCTTCCGGTCAATTCTCAGGGGACAAAAATATTGCTGCGGAAGTTGCGGCGGGCCCCGGAAAGATATCAGAGGGGATTTTGACGCTGGTCAATGCGGATCATCCGATGCCATCGGATTGGGAATATGAACTGGTCGAGTTGAGAAATGGGCAGAATATTGACAGCAGGGCTTATGAGGATTTACAGCAAATGATGGACGATGCCAGAGCAGAAGGGCTGGATCCTTATATATGCTCGTCCTGGCGGAGTCATGAAACCCAGGAACAGCTTTTTGAAGAAGAGATTGCAGACTATGTAGAGAAAGGTTATTCTGAAAGTGAAGCAAGGGTTCAGGCCGCCGAGTGGGTGGCCGTACCGGGCACCAGTGAGCATGAACTTGGACTTGCATTGGATATCGTGTCTGAGGAAAATCAAAGGCTTGAAGAGGCACAGGAGGATACGCCGACCCAGCAGTGGCTGATGGCGCATTGTTATGAGTATGGTTTTATTCTCCGGTATCCAAAGGATAAAGAGGATATTACCGGAATCAGTTATGAGCCATGGCATTATCGATATGTGGGCCGGGAAGATGCCGCAGCCATCCGGGATTTGGGAGTATGTCTGGAGGAATATCTGGAACAGAAGTAATAGCTCAAAACATGATGAGAAACGCGCCGTCGGCGCGTTTCTTATGTTAAATATTAAAGTGTTTCGTAAAATTTTAGGATGCGGTCCATACGGGACGTCATGTTAGCCAGCAATGCGTCCATGACTGTAATGGCGGCCATGGATTCGACAACAACGACGGCCCGGGGAACTACTACCGGGTCATGGCGGCCTTTGATCTGAATCTGGATATCATCACCCCGGTTATTGACGGTCTCCTGTGTCTGGAAAATGGAAGGCGTCGGTTTAATGGCCACACGGATGTGAATTGGCGAACCGTCGCTCATACCGCCGAGGGTTCCGCCGGAATGATTGGTTTTCTTTGACACATGGCCGTCTTCCATATAAAAAGCGTCATTGTTTTGCGAACCATAAGCAAAAGCAGCGAGAAAACCATCACCAATCTCTACGCCTTTAACTGCGCCGATGGACATCATTGCCTTGGCGAAATTGGCGTCCAGTTTTTCAAAAACCGGCTCACCCAAGCCGGCTGGCAACCCGGTGATTTCGCAATCGATGGTGCCGCCGATGGAATCCTTCGCAGCCATCATTTCTTTAAGTAATGCTTCCGCTTTGGCGGCAGCCTCAGCATCCGGCATATTCAGTGGATTTTTATAAATCTGAGAGAAATCCCTGACGGATTCATTGATGAGGATAGGGCCAATGCTGCGGGTATAGGCCTGGAGCTTTATGCCAAGGGCGCCTAAAAATTTTGAAGCAATAGCTCCGGCGGCTACTCTGGCAATGGTTTCGCGGGCGGAGGAACGGCCGCCGCCGCGGTAATCGCGGAAACCGTATTTTTGATCAAATGTATAATCGGCATGGCCCGGCCGATAGTATTTGGCAATTTCTGAATAATCGGAGGAACGGGCCGATTTATTCCATACGAGCATGGAAATCGGGGTTCCGGTTGTTTTACCTTCAA
The DNA here is from genome assembly GCA_958426095.1 of uncultured Lachnospiraceae bacterium. Classification (GTDB taxonomy): domain Bacteria; phylum Bacillota; class Clostridia; order Lachnospirales; family Lachnospiraceae; genus Frisingicoccus. Next base: position 2,026 of record CATZYB010000169.1, on the reverse strand, counting down.
AGGTACCGGAAAGGATTTCCACTTCGTCTGCTTCATTTCTTGGTGTGGCATAAGGGGATTGTCCGGGCTTTCTCCGGTTTAAGAAAATCTGAATATCTTCTTCTGAGAGAGGAAGACCGGCCGGGCAGCCATCCACAACGACACCAACGGCTTTTCCGTGGGATTCACCCCAGGTTGTTATTTTAAATATATTTCCAATACTGGAACCAAACATAATATTTTTTCACCTCTAAATTTATTTATGTATCATTATAACGAATTTATGGTCAGTATGCAAATAAATATTGTGATATTCGTGCGGTGTTATAAAAAAAAGTACAACGTGTATGATTATTCATCTAAAAATATTGCCTATAAGAACGCTGGGATTCTAACTTTCTGCCTAAAAAATGGGTAATATATCCAGAAAAAGTCCGTTTTGACAAATTATGGATTTCGTGGTAAAACAATTAAAACGTAACTCGGTGATGCCGTAAGAGTTATTTCGTTTGGAGGTGTAATTTATGAAGACTCAGATTCGATTACAGGACATTGACGGAGCAAAAGAATTCGTTCGTGCTGCTGTAAAGTGTGATTTTGATATTGATGTATACTACAATCGGATTGCTCTGGATGCAAAATCGGTTTTAGGTATTCTCAGCCTGGATCCAAGACATCCAATTACCGTTCATTTTGACGGTGAAAATGCTGACTTAAATGAAGTGCTTGAAAAGTATGCTATCTAAAATTATTTAGATATAACTGACCTGCGAAGCGGACATAATTACGGACTTGAATAACGGACTTGCGAAGCGGACTTGATTACGGACTTGAATGACAGACTTGCGAAGCGGACTTGAGTATATGAGACTTAAACAGAATATTTATGAGGAAATGGGGCTGTTTTGTTGAAAATTTATCGGCAGGGCGGCTCTTTTTCCATGCCTTTAGGAAAAAAACGAAAATTGCCTGTTGCGAAAAAATCCGGTTAAAGGTATACTAGTAGTGTTATCCTAAAATTTGGAAGTTCAGCAGATAAGGGGGACTTTATGTATAAATTGTTGACAACGGATGGAAGAGCCAAGCGGGGTGAGTTTACCACAGTTCACGGCACGATCCAGACGCCGGTATTTATGAATGTGGGAACAGCCGCAGCGATCAAAGGCGCAGTGGCGACGACAGATTTACAGCAGATTAAGACTCAGGTAGAACTGTCAAATACCTATCATCTGCATTTGCGTCCGGGAGATCAGGTTGTTAAAAAACTGGGCGGTCTTCATAGGTTTATGAACTGGGACAAGCCGATTTTGACCGATTCGGGCGGCTTTCAGGTATTTTCTCTGACAAGTTTGAGAAAAATCAAAGAAGAGGGCGTTTATTTTAATTCTCATATTGACGGCCATAAGATTTTTATGGGACCGGAGGAAAGTATGCAGATCCAGTCAAACCTGGCGTCCACCATTGCCATGGCCTTTGACGAGTGTGCGCCTGCTCTGGCTGACAGAGAATATATACAGAATTCAGTGGATCGGACGACACGGTGGCTCCATCGGTGTAAAGCGGAGATGAAGCGGCTAAACGGCCTGCCAGACACGATCAATCCAGATCAGATGTTATTTGGCATTAATCAGGGCGGAATTTTTGCAGATATTCGTATTGAGCATGCCAAAGCCATTTCTGAATTGGACCTGGACGGTTATGCTATCGGCGGTCTGGCCGTCGGCGAGACGCATGAAGAAATGTATCATATCATTGAAGAGACCGTACCTTATCTGCCTCAGAAGAAACCGACGTATTTGATGGGCGTCGGCACACCTGCCAATATTTTGGAGGCTGTCGACCGGGGAGTTGATTTCTTTGACTGTGTTTATCCGTCAAGAAACGGACGGCATGGCCATGTTTACACGAATCATGGAAAACTGAATCTGTTCAATGCAAAATATGAATTGGACGATCGTCCGATAGAAGAAGGATGTGGCTGTCCGGTCTGCAGAAATTACAGCAGAGCTTATATACGGAATCTTTTAAAGGCGAAATAAATGCTTGG
>CATZYB010000168.1 GCA_958426095.1 uncultured Lachnospiraceae bacterium | reverse complement strand
AATCCGGTTACCGAAGACAAGAACGATCACTGTAAAGATGATCACAATGGCAAACAGCAGCGTATAAAGAGCCGCCTTTAACCGAAGGATAAAATAGTTCCGGTTTTCTTCAATTTCCTGTACCGAGTTCAGACCATCAGAGAGGGCCATGATCCCTTTTCCGGCAGTCCAGATGGTCATGATAACGGAAACAGAAAGAATAGTTGCACCGGATTCTACATGAATATCATTGAGTATAGCGGCCACGGTCGCTTCATAGGAGCGGGGGATGACCAGAAAAATAGCATCCGTCATAGTCTCTATATCAATCGGGAGATGCTGTACCAATGTTAAAAGAAACAGAAGGAAAGGCAGGAAGGACAATATGATGAAGTAGGCCGACTGGCCGGAATAAGCCGCAAGCCGGTCTTTTCGTATTTTTTTTAATATATTTTGGACCCAGACAATTAATCTAAGCATTACAGTTTCCTCCTGGTCATATCATTTTCAGATTACAACGATAATATCACGGATTGGGAAAAATGGCAACTAAATCCAGCCTCGCCACTTGACAAAGAAAATGAATATGTTAAAATAAAACACAGTGTAAAGGCTGTGAATGTGTTAGTAGATATGTATTTTCTTACAGAGAGAACCGATCATCGGGTGGAAGTCGGTTTAAGTTCAGATATATGTTGAATTTCCCACAGGAGCCGCATCTTTGAATCCACAGGCAGCAGACGCTTTGAAACCCTGAGTAGTAGGAGATGACGTTGATGCACGTTACGCATATCCGAGTGTCAGGCGTTTTTCGTCTGGAATTAGGGTGGTACCGCGGAATGATCCGTCCCTTTGTATAAAGGGGCTTTTTTTATGCCCATCCGGGCATGCCCCGAATATTAATATTAGAAAGGAATCGATAAAGATGAAAGACAGATTAGAACAAATCCGTCAGAATGCGCTGACTCAGATTGAGGAAGCCGGCGCTTTGGAAAAGCTGAACGATATCCGTGTCGCTTTTTTAGGCAAAAAAGGTGAACTGACTTCGATCATGAAGTCCATGAAAGAAATTGCGCCGGAAGACCGTCCGGCTTTTGGACAGATGGTGAATGAAACCCGTTCCGAAATTGAGAAGAAGATGGAGGAAATGAAAACTGAGCTGGCCAGAAAAGCCAGAGAAGCCCAGTTAAAAGCGGAAGTCATCGACGTTACCCTTCCTGCGAAAAAGAGCAATGTGGGACATCGCCATCCAAATACCATTGCCTTGGAGGAAGTGGAGCGTATTTTCGTCGGTATGGGTTATGAGGTTATCGAAGGACCGGAAGTTGAGAAGGATTATTATAACTTTGAAGCCTTAAATATTCCGGACAATCATCCGGCGAAGGATGAGCAGGATACCTTCTATATCAATAAAGAGTTCGTTTTAAGAACCCAGACCTCCGGCACACAGGTACACACAATGGAAACTCAGCCTCTGCCGATCCGTATGATCGCGCCGGGCCGGGTATATCGTTCCGATGAAGTGGATGCGACCCATTCTCCATGCTTCCATCAGATTGAAGGTCTTGTCATTGATAAACATATTACTTTCGCTGATTTAAAAGGTACTCTGGCTGAGTTTGCCAGAGAGCTTTTCGGTGAAGAGACAAAGGTTAAATTCCGTCCGCATCACTTCCCGTTCACAGAGCCAAGCGCCGAGATGGACGTGACCTGTTTCAAATGCGGAGGCAAGGGCTGCCGTATGTGTAAGGGCTCCGGCTGGATTGAAATTCTCGGCTGCGGTATGGTTCATCCGAAGGTACTCAAGATGAGCGGCATCGATCCGGATGAATATTCCGGTTTCGCTTTCGGCGTGGGTCTTGAACGAATCGCCCTGTTGAAATACGAAATTGACGATATGCGGTTACTTTATGAAAATGATACACGTTTCTTAAAACAGTTCTAAAAGGAGGAAGGAAAAATGAATACACCATTATCATGGATTAAAGCTTATGTTCCTGGCCTTGATGTAACTGCTCAGGAATACACAGACGCAATGACCTTATCCGGTACAAAGGTTGAGGGTTTTGTAGAAATGGACAAAAATCTGGAGAAGATTGTTGTCGGACAGATTGAAAAGATTGAAAAACACCCGGATGCAGACAAATTGATCATTTGTCAGGTAAATGTGGGTGAAGAAGAAAATATTCAGATCGTTACCGGCGCCCCAAATGTGAATGAAGGGGATTTAGTGCCTGTCGTTCGTGTGGGCGGCCGGGTGGCCGGAGGCCATGACGGCGGTCCTCTGCCGGAAAACGGCATTGCCATCAAAAAAGGAAAACTCCGCGGCGTGGAAAGCTTCGGTATGATGTGTTCCATTGAGGAACTTGGTTCCAGCCGGGATTTCTATCCGGAGGCTCCGGAAGAGGGAATTTATATTTTCAAAGCCGGAAGCGTAAAACCGGGGGATGACGCAGTGGAAGCCCTGGGACTTCACGATGTGGTCTTTGAATATGAAATTACCTCCAACCGTGTGGATTGCTTCGGCGTTCTCGGCATTGCCAGAGAAGCGGCGGCGACCTTCCGGAAACCGTTTGTTCCGCCGGTGGTTGAAGTGAAGGGCGGCGGCGGCGATGTGAATGATTACATCAAGGTTCGTGTAGAGGATACAGAACTTTGTCCGAGATATACAGCCCGGGTTGTAAAAAATATTAAACTGGCGCCGTCGCCGGAATGGATGCAGCGTCGTCTGGCCGCCAACGGTATCCGTCCGATCAATAATATTGTTGATATTACCAACTACGTTATGGAAGAGTACGGACAGCCGATGCACGCCTATGATCTGGACACAATCGAGGATCATCAGATCGTCGTTCGCCGTTTTGTCGACGGGGAAGAATTCGTCACACTGGACGGACAGAGCCATGTTATGGACAATTCCATGCTGGCCATCTGCGATGGTAAAAAGCCGGTGGGCATTGCCGGTATCATGGGCGGAGAAAACTCTATGATTACAGACAATGTTCAGACGATGCTCTTTGAAGCGGCCTGCTTCGACGGAACAAATATCCGTCTTTCCGGTAAAAAGCTTGGTATGCGTACCGATGCTCAGAGCAAATTTGAAAAGGGACTGGACCCGAATAATGCCATCGACGCCATGAACCGGGCCTGCCAGCTCATTGAAGAACTGGGCGCCGGCGAAGTCGTTGACGGCGTCGTTGATATTTATCCGGAAAAACGGGGAGAGCATGACATTCTTTTCAGTCCTGAGAAGGTCAACGACCTGCTCGGAACGGATCTGACATTGGATGAAATGCTGACTTACTTCGGACCTCTGGAATTAAAATACAATCCGGAGACAAAGACAGTTACTGTACCGACCTTCCGTCAGGATCTGGAAGGCCAGGCAGATCTGGCGGAAGAGGTTGCCCGCTTCTTCGGCTATGACAACATTCCGGTAACTCTGCCGAGCGGCGAAGCAACCACGGGAAAATTATCCTATAAGCTCCGTGTGGAAGCTGTCGCCAGAGAGACAGCCGAATTCTGTGGTTTCTCTGAGAGTATGACCTACTCCTTTGAAAGCCCGAAGGTATTTGATAAACTTCTTATGGACGAAGACGACCCGCTGCGTCAGACAGTGACCATTATGAATCCGTTGGGAGAGGATTTTAGTATTATGCGTACTACGCCGTTAAACGGTATGCTGACCTCCCTGGCCTTCAATTACAGCCATCGAAATAAAGAAGCAAAACTTTACGAATTGGCTGTGATTTATCTGCCGAAGGAACTGCCGCTGACCGATTATCCGGATGAACGGGTGCAGTTTACTCTGGGCATGTATGGTTCCGGTGATTTCTTCACGATGAAGGGTGTGGTTGAAGAATATCTGGAACGCATCGGTATGAAAAAACAGATTAATTATGATCCGAAGGCCGGAAAGAACTATCTTCATCCGGGACGCCAGGCTAATATTATCTATGATGGTCAGGTCATCGGTTATCTGGGTGAAATTCATCCGGAAGTTGCGGATAATTATAAACTGGGTGCAAGAACCTATGTTGCTGTTCTGGATATGCCGTATCTCGTTGAAAGGGCATCCTTCGAACGTAAATTCCAGGGAATCGCCAAATATCCGGCAGTGACCCGTGATATCAGTATGGTCATGAGCAAAGACATTATGGTCGGTGAGGTAGAGCAGGTTATTCGTAAACGGGGCGGCAAGCTTCTGGAAAGTTTTGAACTGTTTGATATTTATGAAGGCGCTCAGATCAAAGAGGGATGTAAATCCGTGGCTTATTCCATTGTATTCCGGGACAAGACCAGAACTCTGGAGGATAAGGATGTCAATGAGGTCATGGACAAGATTCTTGCAGAACTTGAAAAAATGGGCATTGAACTTAGAAAGTAATAGATTATGAAAACATCAGATTTTTATTATGATCTGCCGGAGGAACTCATTGCCCAGGACCCGCTGACGGACCGTTCCGGTTCCCGTCTCATGCTCCTGGACAAAGAGACCGGAGATATCCGGCATAAAATATTTAAAGATATTATCGATGAGCTGAATCCGGAGGACTGCCTTGTGATCAATGATACCAAGGTCATTCCGGCCAGACTCCACGGCGTCAAAGAGGATACGGGGGCCCATATCGAAGTCCTTCTATTAAAAAGAAAGAGCGATTCGGTCTGGGAAACCCTGGTGAAGCCGGGCAAAAAGGCCCGGCCCGGCGCCCGGATTTCCTTCGGAGACGGTCTTCTCGTGGGCGAAGTGATGGAAGTGGTGGACGAGGGAAACCGCCTCATTCGTTTTGAGTATGACGGTATTTTTGAGGAAATCCTTGACAAGCTCGGGGAGATGCCTCTGCCGCCTTATATCCGTCATAAGCTTCAGGACAAGAATCGTTATCAGACCGTTTACGCAAAGCACGAGGGCAGCGCTGCGGCGCCGACGGCCGGCCTTCATTTTACCGAAGAACTTCTGGAGGCTATTCAGAAAAAGGGTGTGCGGATCGCCAGAGTGACCCTCCATGTGGGGCTGGGAACCTTCCGTCCGGTGAAGGTGGAGGACGTCACGGACCATCATATGCACTCCGAGTTTTATATGATCAGCCAGGAAGCGGCGGATATTATCAATGACACAAAACGCCGGGGTGGCCGGGTTATCTCCGTCGGAACGACCAGCACACGGACGCTGGAATCGGTGGCCGACGAAGAGGGCTTTGTCCATGAGACCAGCGGATGGACAGAGATTTTTATCTATCCGGGATATCGGTTTAAATGTATCGACGCTCTGATCACGAATTTCCATCTGCCGGAATCTACTCTGCTTATGCTTGTGTCTGCTCTGGCGGGAAAAGAGCATATTTTAAATGCCTATGAAACCGCCGTGAAAGAACGATATCGTTTCTTTAGCTTTGGCGACGCTATGTTCATTGAATAAACAAAAGAATATTTGATTTAAAATTGCGGTGTAGCA
>CATZYB010000167.1 GCA_958426095.1 uncultured Lachnospiraceae bacterium | reverse complement strand
ATAAACAATGTTATCCCGCACAGGAATGTCATCTTTAAATCCAAAAAGCACGTCAATTTCTCCATGAATAAAAAGATTCAGGATGGATCTGTAGGGGATGACTCTGACAAAAGGATGTAATTCAGGGATCTGTAATCGGCATTGATAAAGAATCCTGGATAATGGAAGTAAACAGGATTCATTGCTGCATCCGATTGAAATAATCTGAATATTGGCCTTCGTATTGTTTTGTATTTTGAAAGCAGCAATCTGTAATCGTTTGAGAACTTCTTTGGCATCATCGAGGAAACTGATACCGGCCGGCGTCAGGGAGACAGTTCTTGTGGAACGGTGGAATAACTTGGTTCCCAGCTCGTCTTCAAGGGAAGTGATCTGACGTGAAACAGCAGACTGGGTAATATTTAAAACCTCGGCAGCCCTTGCAAAATTCAGGTTTTCAGCGACCTGAACGAAACTTTCTAACTGTTGCGTATTCATTTGACGGACCTCCATTATTGCGTTTTTGTCATTAATAATACCATTATTTCACTTCACTTTCAAGGAGGTTGAGTGTACTATTATTTCGAAGGCAAACATTTTGAAAACATGCCAAATGTTATTCTTCGGACATATAAGGGAAGATAAATCGGAGGTGAATTATGGAAGAGATTCAGTATTCGAAATGGATACTTGGTTTGGCAAATCAGATTCGCCGACTATATAACGCTTCTACAGGCAATAACGGAGCACAGTCCCGTATTCTCTATTTTGTATTGGAAAATTATCGCAATAGAGATATTTTGATGACCGTTTGAAAAAGATATGCCCGACTTCCCTGGCTGTCAGCATGAAGGATGAAGTCGACAGAAACATTCAGTGTGTAGAAGATAAACTGACAGCCGGTATCAGTAAGGATGATTTAAATGTTTTTTTCCAGGTGGCGCAAAAAATGACAGAAAATATGGTTTAAAAGAACAACTTAAAGAAAGGGTATGAAATTATGGAAACAATTGCAAAAATCAGACTACTTGAAAGAAGACTGGAGGTTTTAATTGCCAGGGAAAAGGAAAATCAGGGTGTATGTCGGAGAATACGGCGGGACATTCGGAATTTAAAGAAAAAATTATAGGATAAAGCAGTAGCAGAAGTTTACTGAAAAATTCTCAGGAGGCAGAATGAAATGAAAAATATAATCGTTACGATTGGGCGCCAGTATGGCAGCGGCGGCCGTGAAATCGGGGAAAAACTTGCCGGTGAGCTGGGATTTGATTATTATGACACGATGCTCCTGGAAAAAGCTTCGGAGAGAAGCGGATTGTCACAGCATATTATCGAAGAATATGATGAGCGTCTTGCAAATAAATGGCTCAATTTGGCGATGGCCGGCGGCGCACAGGATGTAAATCATTTGCCGCTTCCTATGCGGGCGATATTATCACAGTTTGAAGTGATCGAGAAAATAGGCAAAAAGGGTTCGGCAGTGATTGTCGGACGCTGTGCGGATTATGTTCTGCACGGACAGAAAAATATTTTTTCCGTGTTTGTCCATGCAGAAACGGGACGGAGAATTGTCCGGGTTGCGGGAAGGAATAATATCAGCATGGAAGAAGCCAGGAAAAGAATCAAAAATACGGATAAGCAGCGAGCAGCCTATTACAATTACTATACAGACAAAAAATGGGGCGTCCCGGACAGCTATAATATTTGCATAGATAGTGGATTATTTGGCGTAAACGGAGCTGTTGCTCTTTTGAAGAACTGTGTTCATCTGCTTCAGACTGGTGAGACGCAATGAAAAGTTAAAAGTTTTTTATAGAAAGGAGTAATGACATATGTTGATACCTAGTATTTTTGGAGAAAGTTTATTTGATGATTTGATGGATTTTTCATTTCCTAGAGTGGAAAGAGCAGTTTATAACAGTAATGCACAGAATGTGATGAAAACCGATGTAAAAGAAACGGAGCAGGGATATGAAATCGATATTGATTTGCCGGGATTTAAGAAAGAAGATGTGAAAGCCCAGCTGAAAAACGGTTATCTGACGATTCAGGCTTCACAGAATGGGAATAATGACCAGAAGGATGATAATGGAAAATATATTCGAAGAGAACGTTTTTCCGGCACTGTAAGCCGAAGTTTTTATGTTGGTGAAAAAGTAAAAGAAGAAGATATTCATGCCAAGTTTGAGGATGGTATTTTGAAACTGGCCTTACCGAAAGCTGAGGCTCATAAGGCAGAACAGAATAATTACATTGCGATTGAAGGGTAAAGAGCGACGGATACTGTCGTAGCTGAATGTTTATGAGAGGGGCAGAGGCAGTATCCGAAGCGCCTCCTTATCCTCTGGGGCTGTTGTGCAGGAATGTACGCAGCCCCCTTATTAAATTACAGAGGAACGGCAGTGGGTATAGAAAGACTATGGTGAGATATATGGATATAAAACCATTGGGAGACAGAGTTGTATTAAAGCAGAAGGAAGCAGAGGAAACAACAAAATCCGGAATCATTATCCCGGACAGCGCAAAAGAAAAACCTCAGGAAGCTGTTGTCGTGGCCGTAGGGCCTGGAAAATATTCGGACGGAAATCTGACGCCCGTTTCTGTGAAAGAAGGATGAAGATTATGGCAGAGGAATTACTTCCGGGAACATAAAAGCAGTTTATAGTTATGGAGCTCTGATGTTGGTACTGGCATTTTTGAGCCTTTTGTTTGGGGTGCTGTCCGGCAAATACGGCGCTGAGGCATCCACCGGTTTTGCGGCGAATTTGAGGGAAGCAATGTATGAGAATATACAAACCTTTTCTTTTTCAAATATAGATAAATTCAGTACGGCGGGGTTAGTGACGCGAATGACGACGGATGTGACGAATGTGCAGATAGCATTCCAGATGCTTTTAAGGATAACGGTACGGTCTCCGCTGATGCTTTTAAGCAGTATGTGTATGTGCTTTTTCATTAATCGAAAACTGAGCAGCATTTTTCTTGTGGCAGTCGTAGTGCTGGCCCTGGTACTGGTGTTCATTATGAGCCGGACACTTCGGATCTATGACCAAGTATTTCGTAAATATGATGAACTGAATGCCAGCGTACAGGAAAATATTTCTGCAATCCGTGTCGTAAAGGCTTTTGTCAGAGAGGATTATGAAAAAGTCAAGTTTAGCAAAGCGGCCGATATGCTGTCAAATCTCGGAAAAAAGGCAGAGAAGATTCTTGCTTTAAATAACCCGGTGATGATGTTGTCCATGGTTTTTGTCATGCTGACCATGAGTGTGGCCAGCGGAAGACGTATTGCGGAGGTGCTTAGCGAAAAGGCAGATTTGATGAATCCGGAACAGCCGGATAAGGAAATTCCGAACGGAAGTATTGACTTTAATCATGTGAGCTTTTCTTATAAACAGGGAAGCGGTGAGGATACTTTGCAGGATATTGATATTCATATCAAATCCGGCGAGACAGTAGGGGTTATCGGCGGCACCGGTTGCGGAAAGTCCAGTCTGGCGAATTTAATCAGTCGTCTGTACGATGTGGATAAAGGCAGTGTTCTGGTAGGCGGCAAGGACGTGCGGACCTATGATTTGGAGACCTTGCGAAATCAGGTTGCAGTGGTACTGCAGAAAAATGTTTTATTTTCAGGAACAATTCTTGACAACCTGCGTTGGGGAAATGAAGCGGCTACGGAGGAAGAATGCCGGGAGGTTTGCCGGCAGGCCTGTGCGGATGAGTTTATTGAACAGTTTCCGGATGGCTATAATACCTGGATTGAGCAGGGAGGAACCAATGTTTCCGGCGGACAAAAGCAGAGGCTTTGTATTGCCAGAGCTCTTTTAAAGAAGCCGAAGGTATTGATTCTGGATGATTCGACCAGTGCGGTGGATACGGCTACGGACGCCCGTATATGGGAAGCATTTGCGAAGAAAATTCCGGGGACTACGAAACTTATCATTGCCCAGAGAATTTCCAGTGTTCAGTATGGTCGGGGTATATGCCGCAGGTATTATCTGTGCCTATGCATCGAACCGGATTATGGTCAGCATTACCCAGGGTGTTATGCGGAAGCTCAGAAAAGATTTGTTTACCCATATGGAATCTTTGCCTATCCGGTATTTTGATACCCGTGCCCATGGAGATATCATGTCGGTTTATACAAATGATGTGGATACGCTGCGGCAGGTCATCAGCCAAAGTATTCCCCAGTTTATTAATTCGGCCGTTACCCTCATAGCCACATTTATCAGTATGGTGGTACTCAGTATTCCGCCGACGGTGCTGGCGGTCATCATATGATGAAGGGACAGAAGGTTGTCAAGGTGTTCTGCCATGAGGATAAGAGTCTGGAGCAGTTCCGGAAGATTAATCAGGAGCTTCGGGAAAGCTCGAAATTGCGGGTGCAGAACGTGTTTTCGCGCTTTTAGATGAAGAACCGGAAACAGACGAAGGACATGTGGAACTGGTAAATGCAAAAGAAAGCGGGGACGGAACTCTGATGGAGACGGAAAAACGTACCGGGCTCTGGGCCTGGAAATGTCCTCATAAGGACGAAGAAAATGCAACTTACACAAAGGTGGAAGGAAAAGTGACCTTTGACGGGGTGGCTTTTGGATATAACGATGAAAAAATTGTTCTTCACGATATTAATTTATTTGCGGAGCCGGGACAGAAAATTGCCTTTGTGGGCAGTACGGGCGCAGGTAAAACGACGATTACCAATCTGATTAATCGGTTTTATGATATACAGGATGGGAAAATTTGTTATGACAATATCAATATTGATGAAATTAAAAAATATGACCTGCGTCATTCGTTGGGAATAGTATTACAGGATACCCATTTATTTACAGGAACGGTCATGGACAATATTCGTTACGGCAGACTGGATGCTTCGGATGAAGCGTGTATCGCAGCTGCAAAATTGGCAAATGCCCATGGATTTATCAAACGGCTGCCGGATGGATATCAAACCATGCTGACCGGCGACGGAGCAAATTTAAGTCAGGGACAGCGGCAGCTTTTGGCCATTGCCAGAGCCGCAGTGGCGGATCCGCCTGTGCTTATTCTGGATGAAGCGACTTCGTCCATTGATACACGTACGGAAGCGCTGGTACAGGATGGAATGGACAGGCTGATGAAGGGAAGAACCACATTTGTCATCGCTCACAGACTTTCTACGGTTAAAAATTCGGATTGTATCATGGTTCTTGAACAGGGGCGGTATTACCAGCTTTACACGGGAAATGCCATAGGCGCATAGAATGACCTGAGATATTTTTTAAGCTGTTTTGACAGAGCCTGTTTTGCTTGTCAAGGGCGCCCGTTTGGAATATAATGGGCATAGTTGTAAGAAATCAGGCAGGTGATTTGATGCAGTATAAAATATTGGTTGTGGAAGATGAACCGTATATTAATGGATTATTAGTTAAAATATTAAAAGAAGCGGATTATTATACAATACAGGCTTTCTCAGGGACAGAAGCAAAACTTTTGCTGGAAAAAGAGGCTCCGGATCTG
>CATZYB010000166.1 GCA_958426095.1 uncultured Lachnospiraceae bacterium | reverse complement strand
TCTGCCGGCGGGACAGAGTTCGGGACTGGATGTGGCCTTAAAGGTCCTTAAAAATATTGACGATATCGGTATCAGTATGTTATCCAGCAAAGATGTGGTGCGTCATCCTCTGGTGCAGAAGATCGTCAAGGCTTATGATGAATATGAAAAGAGAACCGAAAGAGCTTCTCGTCTGAAAAAGTCGAAAAGGAGTTGATAAATTATGGCAATTCATATAGAATATGAAACAGAACTTTCGTTGGGGATCGATGCAGTATCGATCATTGAAAAGGTTGTTGACATGGCCTTAGAAATGTATGAATGCCCTTACGAGGCAGAAGTCAATGTTATTTTGACAGATAATGCATCCATTGCATCCATTAATGCAGAATACCGAAATCTTGAAAAACCTACGGATGTTTTATCGTTCCCTATGCTTTCCTATGAGACGCCGGGAGATTTTTCTATTGTCGAGGAAATGGCCGAGGAAGATTGTTTTGATCCGGATTCGGGTGAATTACTTCTCGGTGATATTATCATTTCTGTGGAAAAAGTCATTGAACAGGCGGAGACTTACGGACATTCCAGAGAACGGGAGCTGGGCTTTTTAACAGCGCACAGTATGCTCCATTTATTCGGTTATGACCATATGGAAGAAGAAGAACGCATTGACATGGAAGAAAGGCAGGAGGCGATTTTGGATCGTCTCGGATTATATCGTTAAATACAAGGGATAAAGGAGAGAGAGCAATGAAAAAACGTGGAATAATTGCAGTGCTTGGACTTAGTATGCTTCTCGGTCTGACAGCCTGCGGAAGTAAAGAAGAAACATCGGCCGCCGAAACCCAGACGACGGAAGCTGAAACGGAGACTGTGAAAGAAAGTGAAACGGAGGAAGAAGCGCTTCCGGAAGGAAAAATGTACAGTTATCTGACCGGTGAGGTGATTGATAAATCTATCGGAACGCAGCGTCCATATGCGATCATGATCAACAATATTCAGGAGGCCATTCCTCAGAGCGGTATCAGTCAGGCAGAAATTGTGTATGAGTGTCTGGTAGAGTCGGGTATTACCCGTTTGCTATGCGAGTTTCAGGATATAGAGAACCTGGATAAAGTCGGTTCTATCCGAAGCGCGCGTCATTATTATATGGATTTAGCCCAGGATGATGAAGCAATCTATACCCATTTCGGACAATCGATTTTTGCAGAAGAACGGATCAATGCCGGATATCCAACGATCAGCGGTCTGTCTGGTTACAGTGAATCTGTATTTTACCGCACCAGTGACAGGGAAGCCCCGCACAATGTCTATTCTTCGAAAGAGGGGTTGTTGGCCGGACTTGACGCCACAGGAATCAGTCGGAACTATCCGGAAGGTTATAAAAGCCGTCTGAATTTTTATCATACGGACACCGTACCTGAAACAGGAGATGTGGCGGAAAAAGTAACGATGCCGTTTACGATCAATAACCCTTGGTTTGAATATAATTCAGAAGATGGTTTATATTATCGTTTCCAGTACGGAGAACCCCATATTGATGTAGAAAATAATGAGCAGCTTGCATTTAAAAATCTGATCATTCAGTATGCTGAGCGAAGCGTGATCAGTGACCAGGATCATCAGGACTACAAACTGATAGGCGGCGGCAGCGGCCTGCTCATTACTGACGGAAAGGCTGTCAAGATCATTTGGGAACGGAAGACAGAGAGTGACCGGACTGCTTATTATTACGAAGACGGTACTCCGGTTTATCTTAACGCCGGAAAATCTTATATTTCCGTAGTACCTTCGGAATTAACGGTCACCTATGGAACAAAATAGGCAGGACCAAAAAGACATCATGAAAGAGGTGTGCTATGGGCAACAGTAAACAGCGCGCCGGTAAAAATTTGATTGTTCAGGGAAGTATTCTGGCAATCGCTACGATTATCGTGCGCTTGATCGGTATTGTTTACCGAATTCCATTAACAAATATTGTAGGTAACGAGGGTATGGGTTATTATGGCTTTGCTTTCGAAGTGTATCAGTTCCTCGTTATCCTGTCGACCAGTGCGATTCCGGTGGCCGTATCCAAATTGACGGCGGCCAGAGTAGCGCGGCATGAATATAAAAATGCACAGGCCATATTTAAATGTTCCATTATATTTGCTGCCATATTGAGCGGTACACTGGCGCTGATCACCTTCGTAGGCGCGCGTTGGATTTCGATGATCATGTTCGGTGGAATTACTGAGGTGGCTCCGGCGCTGCGGGTATTGGCTCCGACGGTCTTTGTATGTGCGGTCATGGGAGTATTCAGAGGCTATACCCAGGGGCTGGGCAATATGGCTCCGACGGCTTTTTCACAGGTCGTTGAACAGATTTTTAATGCAGTTGTTTCGGTGGCTGCCGCTGCAATTTTGATTTCCAGAGGTGCGGCCTTTGGTGCGGCCGGCGGTACGTTGGGAACATTTATGGGCGCTGTATCCAGCCTTGTGTTCTTATACCTGGTCTATTCGTCCTATCGGCCACAGCTGGCCCGACGGATGAAAAAAGA
Organism: uncultured Lachnospiraceae bacterium; assembly: GCA_958426095.1. GTDB lineage: Bacteria > Bacillota > Clostridia > Lachnospirales > Lachnospiraceae > Frisingicoccus. The sequence continues at coordinate 2,981 of CATZYB010000166.1, read as the reverse complement.
TCCGACCCAGAAGGTTTTGGAGAATAAAGCGATTTACCGGATGATCGGCCTGACGGTTATTCCGCTCATACTGACATCGACGATCTACCAGATCAGCAGTCTGTTAGATTCAGCTTTGTTCAGTAATATTTTAAAGGCGATCGGTTATCAATCATCTTTCATCAGTTCCCTTTATGGAATTTACAGTTCAAAATATCAGCTTTTGATCAATCTGCCGTTGGGTATTACTTCCGCTTTAACGGTAGCCATGATGCCTGGAATCGCCGGAGCGATCGCATTGGACCGAAAGGAACAGGTCCGGGAACAGATGGATACGGCGATTCGTCTGACGATGCTGATCGCCATACCATGTGCGGTCGGAGTAGCTGTTATGGGCGGTCCGATCATGCAGATGCTGTTTCGGGATGCGACGACTCTTCCAGGAAGAATGTTGGTCGTTGGTGCAGTAAATATTATATTTTATGCGTTGTCCACATTGACGTCAACGATTTTACAGGGCAGCAATCATATGAGAGTTCCGGTCATTAATGCGGCCATATCCCTCGGTATCCATATTTTGTTTACGGTGGTTCTTCTGGCTTTTGCAGATTTACATATTTTTGCATTAATTTATGGAAATATCGTATTTTCTTTCTGTATGTGCGTACTGAATTTACGTTCACTGGCCAAATTGATCGATTATCAGTTGGATATTGTGAAGATGGCCGGATCGGCCGTGGCCGCTTCAGCAATCATGGGAGCGATCACATTCTTCGTATATAAAGGATGCGTGTATCTGATCCATTCCAATACCGTATCTACGCTGATCGCCATTATTGTTGCTGTGGCTGTTTATGCGCTGGTAATGGTTCTTACCCGTGGCGTGACAGAAGAAGAATTGTATCTCTTCCCGAAGGGGGAAGCCATTGTACGGTTTTTATACCGGATGCATCTTTTATAGACAGATAGTGAATAAAAATCAATAAATAGCAGATACTTTTTCAAAAGGGGTGAAACCATGAAGAGAAAATGTATCTGCTTATTTTTATGGGTGCTTTTAGCCGCCATGTCCTATGGCGGAGGATATTTGTGCTTCGCCTGGCCGATATCTGAAAGGATTGTTGAAAAGGTACCCGAAGTCCTTCCGGTGACCGCGGGAAAGGAAAATTTCATTTTACCGGAGACACGGCTTGTTACAGAGACGCTGAATCTGAAAACCGGAGAAAAAACGATTGATGAGACCCCGATGCCGGCGGTCTATCTCGGATTGGAGCGGGAAGAGCTTCTGGCAAAACTGAACGATTATATGATGAATCTGTCTATCCGGGAGATGGAAGAGGGCTTGGTCAGTTTTGATGTCGAGTCTTATTCCACGGAGGAGGTTGTTCTCAGAAAGACTTATTATCCGGATGAAAATTATCAGAAGTATTATGTGATTTACCGCCAGGGACGTATTGTTGTTTATTATAGTGACCGTAAAACCGTATTTGAATATCCGGATATAAAACTCAGCGATCTGCCTGTCGATCTGCAATGTGAACTGCTTTCCGGAAAAGAAATGAAAGATGAAGCAGAATTGTACAACTTTTTACAGAACTATTCCAGTTGATAAATATGAGTCTTTTCCGAATCAAGAAAACATGATATCATAATAGAATATGGAATTTAGCGAAAATACATGAAGGGGAACCATGAATGAAAGCGGACATTATTGTCATCGGCGGCGGCGCGTCAGGGTTAGCTGCCGCCATTTGTGCTGCCCGTCAGGGGGCTTCGGTTCTTATTTTGGAGCGGATGGCCCGGATCGGCAAGAAGCTGCTGGCTACGGGCAACGGTAAATGTAATTATACAAATCGATTTATAGATGTTCATTGTTATCACAGCCAAAAACTTTCGGTGGTAGGGGAAATTTTGGAAGCCTTTGATGAAAGGGATGCAGAAGCTTTTTTTATGGAACTCGGCATACTTCCGAAAGTGAAGGATGGCTATGTTTATCCGAATTCTATGCAGGCCGCGTCGGTTTTGGATGCGCTGCGTTTTGAACTGGAACGACTTGAAGTTCATATTGTTACGGAAAATGAAGTAAAGGCTGTTCGGCCAAAGGGAAAGGGATTCCAGATCCAGGGGGCGGATAACGTTTATCATTGTCGCCGGGTCGTCTTTGCCTGCGGCGGGAAAGCTTCGGAAAAACTTGGTTCCAATGGCAGTGGTTATGCAATGTTAAAAGCTCTTGGTCATCGGATCGTTCCGGTTGTTCCGGCGCTTACCGGACTGAAAGCTAAAGAAAAGTTTTACAAGAAACTGGCCGGAGTCCGCGTGGAAGCGGCAATACGTCTTGTTGTTGATGATGAGATCATTGATGAGCACCGGGGGGAAGTCCAGTTGACAGAATATGGTATTTCGGGTATTCCGGTATTTCAGGTCAGCGGACAGGCCGCCTATAGTCTTTTGAAAGGACAACAGGTTTGCTGTATGCTGGATTTTTTCCCGGATCAGACAGAAGAAGCTCTTGTGCGTCTTTTAGAAAAACGGCAGCGGCAGTTTCTTGGGAGGCCCGTGGAAGTTTTTGAAACGGGTTTCTTGAATCGAAAGCTGATCCATGAATGCTTGCGGCTGGCCGGCGGAAGCCAGGGTTCTTTGCCGGAAATGAAGGCGCTGGCAGGAATTTTGAAAAATTTCCCTGCGACGATCATGGAAAGCCGGGGTTATGATTTTGCACAGGTATGTGCCGGAGGAGTAGATTTGAATGAAATCTGCCCGAAAAGCTGTGAATCCGTTTTTCATCCAGGGCTGTATATCGTAGGCGAACTGCTGGATGCTGACGGCATCTGCGGCGGATATAATCTGCAATGGGCGTGGTCAACCGGATGTCTGGCCGGAACCGCTGCCGGAAAGGAATGTCATGCTTCGTATCGGACAAATTAAAATTCCTTATAAGGAGGGAGACAGTCGTGTTTTTGGGACTGTCCTGAAAAAATTACATATACAGGAAAAAGAGATCG
>CATZYB010000165.1 GCA_958426095.1 uncultured Lachnospiraceae bacterium | reverse complement strand
AAAGAGAATGAGCACTGCTAATGGCAGAAAGGTTTTAGCAGCAAGAAGAGCTAAAGGTAGAAATAAATTATCAGCTTAGGCCGCAAATATGTGGCCTTTTTCTTTAGGGAAATCTTTAGGTAGAATGAATAATGAAATTTTCGGAATCATTGAAAAAGAATCAGCAGTTCAGAGCCGTTTATGAGAATGGGACATCCTGTGCCAACCGATATTTGGTTGTATATAAATTGGAAAACGGCCTGAAGAGAAATCATTTGGGGATTTCTGTCAGTAAGAAGGTAGGGAACAGTATTGTAAGACATCGTCTGGCAAGACTCATTCGTGAAAATTATCGTTTGAGTGAGGAGCTTTATAAAGAAGGTTATGACATTGTTGTTATTGCCAGAGTTGCAGCAAAAAAAGCGGATTATCACGTTATTGGAAAAAGTCTCAGTCAGTTGTCGAAAAAACTGGATTTATTAAAGGACAGCGATATACAATGAAAAAAGTGTTGATAGGATGTGTTCGTTTTTACAGAAAATATATTTCTCCATTGAAGCAGCCATGCTGTATTTATGTACCGACATGCTCCCAGTATGCCATCGAAGCGCTGGAAAAGTATGGGGCTATTAAGGGAAGTTATTTAGCTATAAGAAGAATACTGAGATGCCATCCATTTCATGAGGGTGGTTATGATCCGGTTCCCTGAATTAAGGAGGAAGTAGAACATGGATGTAGTTGTTCTCACAAAAGTTGGGGGTATCCTAGGACCATTTGCATGGATATTTGGTCTAATCATGAATGCAATTTATGAAGTTCTTGATTTGGTGGGGATACCGAATGTTGCGTTAACGATTATATTATTTACATTAATTGCCAATCTTCTGATGTTGCCATTGACAATTAAACAGCAGCGATACTCAAGAGTATCATCACTTGTAACACCTGAAATTCAGAAAATTAACAAGAAATATAAAGGAAAGACAGACGAAGTTTCACAGCGTCGTATGCAGGCGGAAACGATGGAAGTCTATAAAAAATATGGAGCCAGTCCATCATCCGGATGTCTTCCATTATTAATTTCTTTTCCTATTTTATTAGCATTATATAGGATTATATATAATATTCCATCCTATGTTAATTCAATTCATGATCTGTTTTTGACGATCGCTGATCCGATCAGTCATACAACCGGCGGTGCAGATATCATGGATGGTTTGATCAAAGAATTAGGTATAACCGTCAGTAAGTTTGATTTTAATAATGTTGAAAAAATCATCGATGCTTTAAATGGCGTGAAAACGACCGGATGGGATACGGTGGCTAATGCTTTTGCATCCAATCCGGATGTCGTACAGGCGATCAATAGTGTTAAAGATACCATTATTAATATCAATTCCATGCCGGGTGGTTTGAATGTCATGGATGCGCCGGTTCATTTTTCCCAGGGCGTGGCCGGAATATTCCCTGGAATTTTAATTCCGATTCTGGCTGGTGTGAGCCAGTATGTCAGTGTTAAGATTACAACGCCGAAGAATAATAATGCGGCAGTTTCACAGGAAAACGATATGGCTCAGTCAATGAAGATGATGAATATGATCATGCCTTTGTTTTCCGTATGGATCTGTTTTACGCTGCCAGCCGGCGTTGGTCTTTACTGGGTATGTAACTCTGTATTCCGTACATTGAGTATTGTCATTGTCAATCGTTTCTTTAATAATAAAGATATTGATGAACTTGTCAAAGAAAATACAGAAAAAGTTGCAGAGCGTAAGGGAAAACCGACGTTGACTGAAAAGATTATGACCAGCAGCGCTTCAACAGATCAGGAAGAGACGAAAAAATACCAGTCTATGAGTGATATAGCCAAGGCAAATCGTTCGAAGAAGGATTACACACCGAAGAACTATAAGCCTGTGGACAAAGATGCGCCTTTAAATTCTGACAGTATTTCATCGATTGCCCATATGTTGGATAAGAGCAAAAATGACGATTGATTTGCTGTTTTTATTGGAGGGATAAAAGATGGATTATATTGAAGTTACAGGAAAAACAGTAGATGATGCGATTACAAATGCATTGATTCAGTTAGAAACAACCAGTGATCAGATTGAATATGAAGTCATTGAAAAAGGAAGTAGTGGTTTTCTTGGCATTATTGGCAAACAGGATGCAGTGATTAAAGTTCGTAAAAAGAGTAATCTTTTAGATGATACATACGAATTTTTAAATAAAATGTTTGCCGCTATGAATATGGAAGTCAAATCAGAAATTGACTATAATGAAGAGAATCGGACAATGAATATTGATTTTTCCGGTGATGAGATGGGGATTTTGATTGGAAAAAGAGGACAGACTCTGGACTCTCTTCAATATTTGATCAGCCTTGTAGTCAATAAAGAGAGTGATGCTTACATTAAGGTGAAAGTCGATACAGAAGATTACAGAGAGCGTCGTAAACAGACACTGGAAAATCTGGCGAAGAATTTATCTTATAAAGTAAAGCGGACACGCCGTCCGGTAACACTTGAACCTATGAATCCTTATGAACGCCGTATTATTCATTCGGCTCTTCAGAATGACCGTTATGTGGAAACCCACAGCGAAGGCGATGAGCCTTACCGCAAAGTCGTCATCACATTAAAACGTCGGGAAAACAGAGAATATCGTAAGGATTATAATAGAAATTAATATAGATTGCCCCCTTCTTTAGATGAAAGATGGGGGCAATTTTTGGAAAGGAGTTTATTATGATTACAGATACCATTGCTGCAATATCCACAGGAATGACACCGTCCGGTATTGGAAAAGTACGTTTAAGCGGCGATTCTGCAATTGAAATTGCGGATAAGATTTACAGGAGTCCAAAAGGTAAAAAATCTTTGAAAAATGTGTCTTCTCATACGATACATTATGGATATATATATGACGGCAGTCAGATGATTGACGAGGTACTTGTATTGATCATGAAAGCTCCAAACAGTTACACGACCGAGGATGTGGTAGAAATTGACTGCCATGGCGGTGTTGTGGTTATGAAAAAAATTCTGGAAACAGTGATTAAATATGGCGCCCGGCCGGCCGAACCGGGAGAGTTTACAAAACGGGCTTTTTTAAATGGAAGGATCGATCTGTCCCAGGCTGAGGCAGTTATTGATATTATCAATTCAAGAAATGAATATGCTTTGAGCAGTTCTGTTCAGCAGCTTCAGGGAAATCTTTTAAATCAGATTAAAGAGGTGCGGAAAAGTATTATTGGAAGTATTGCTTTTATTGAAGCGGCGCTGGATGATCCGGAACATATTAATGCGGATGACTATGGGATTACTTTGAAAAAGCAGATTGATGAAAATATGGAGATTCTGAACAAATTACTCCGTTCCTGTGATGATGGACGACTTTTAAAAGAAGGTATTAAAACTGTCATTTTAGGCAAGCCAAATGCAGGTAAATCTTCTTTATTAAATTATCTTTCAGGAGAAGAGAGAGCTATTGTCACGGATATTGCGGGGACAACGCGGGATGTTCTTGAAGAAACCGTCCAGGTTGGCGGAATTTTACTGAATGTTATCGATACGGCAGGAATACGGAATACAGATGATACGGTTGAGAAGATCGGCGTTGAAAAAGCAAAAAAATATGCTTCTGAAGCAGATCTGATCATTTATATTGTGGATGGTTCTACTGCTATGGATGAAAATGATCTGGAAATTTTGGAATTGATTCGGGATAAGAAAACAATTATACTGTTAAATAAAATAGATTTAAATTTGAAAACAACGAAAATGGCCATTGAAAAAGAAACAGAACATCCGATTGTAGAAGTATCTGTTAAGGATCGACAGGGGTTGGAAGAGTTTTCAGAATTGATTCGTCAGATGTTTTTTGATGGTAAGCTGACATTCAATGACCAAATTTATATAACGAATGTCCGGCATAAAGCGGCTATTCAGGAATCTGTGGATAGCCTGAAAATGGTGCTTCAGAGTATTGAGGATGATATGCCGGAAGATTTCTTCTCCATTGATTTGATGAATGCCTATGAGGCGCTTGGAAAGATTATCGGAGAATCTGTCGGTGAAGATTTGATCAATACCATATTCAGTGATTTTTGTATGGGTAAATAGGAGGCTTTTTATGTCTTATACTTATGAAAATTATGACGTTGCAGTCATAGGAGCCGGACATGCGGGGTGTGAAGCGGCTTTGGCCTGTGCACGTCTTGGTTTAAAAACAATCGTTTTTACGGTCAGTGTGGAAAGTATTGCATTGATGCCGTGCAATCCGAATATCGGGGGCAGTTCTAAAGGACATCTTGTCCGTGAAATTGATGCTCTTGGCGGACAAATGGGAAAGACCATTGACCAAACCTTTATTCAGTCAAAAATGCTTAATAAATCCAAAGGACCCGCTGTTCATTCCCTGAGAGCGCAGGCAGATAAACATGACTATACAGAGTTTATGCGCCGTATGCTGGAAAATCAGGAGAATCTGACAGTAAAACAGGCGGAGATTATCGATATACTGACAGAGAATGGACATGTCTCCGGCGTCGTGACTCATACGGGCGGAATTTATCCGTGCAGAGCGGCAATCCTTGCTACAGGCGTTTATTTAAAGGCCAGATGTCTGTGCGGTGAGTCCATTACTTATACAGGGCCAAACGGACTTCAGGCGGCAACGCATCTTTCAGATAGCTTAAAGCGTCTGGGAATTGAACTTGTGCGTTTTAAGACAGGAACGCCGGCCCGTATTGATAAACGGAGTATTGATTTTAGTAAAATGGAAGAGCAATTTGGTGATGAAACAGTTGTACCATTTTCATTTACAACAAATCCTGAAGATGTTCAAAAAGAGCAGGTATCCTGTTGGCTGACCTATACAAATGAGGAGACCCATGAGATTATCCGCTCTAATCTGGATCGTTCGCCGATTTACGCAGGAGTGATCGAAGGCGTCGGACCACGTTATTGTCCTTCGATTGAGGATAAAGTTGTTAAATTTGCGGATAAAAACCGTCATCAGGTATTTATTGAACCGGAAGGAAATTATACAAATGAAATGTATATCGGCGGTATGTCCAGTTCGTTGCCGGAGGATGTTCAGTACCGGATGTATCGGACCGTACCGGGACTTGAAAATGCCCGAATTGTACGAAATGCTTATGCGATTGAATATGATTGTATTCCAGCCACACAGCTCAAATCTACATTGGAATTTAAGAATGTGGAGGGCCTTTTTTCCAGCGGACAGTTTAACGGAAGTTCCGGTTATGAAGAGGCAGCGGCTCAGGGACTTATGGCCGGAATCAATGCTTCTATGAAATTGCTTGGAAGAGAACAGATCGTATTGAAACGGTCGGAAGCCTACATTGGTGTTCTGATTGACGATCTGGTTACAAAGGAAACACATGAGCCTTACCGGATGATGACATCGAGAGCAGAATATCGTCTGCTCCTTCGTCAGGATAATGCGGATATGCGGCTGACGCCAATAGGACACAGGGTTGGTTTAATATCTGATGAGCGTTATGAAGCTCTTTTGGATAAAAAAGCAATGATTGAAAAGGAAATAGAGCGGGTAAATCGTGTG
>CATZYB010000164.1 GCA_958426095.1 uncultured Lachnospiraceae bacterium | reverse complement strand
TATATAGGGTAAAAATAGAGAGTCAGATAAATATAGATAAGAAGGAATTATATCTGGGAAAATTTATTGGCCAAGCTTATAGTCGTGCAAAGGATTTTTATGCTGAGATTATCTATGATGATGATAGTTATTATCTGGAAGCTGTCTATAATGAATATGGTGAAAAAAGTATCAGGAAAAATGGAAACAGATATCTGTTATGTATAGATGAGAATGGGATGTATACGTTAAAAAAGTGTGAGAAAACAGACCAGAAACAAGAGTCCAATGAAACACAGTATATAACAATATCGGAACATGTTCTGGAGTATAATTCCTATGGTGATAAACTGTTTTATCTGAAACAGGAAAATGGAAATACAGAATTGATACAGACGGATTTGAATGGCAATAATGAAAAAGTTCTAAAGCGATATGCGGATTGCTATGAATCGGTTGCATATACTGATCCGACCTACATCTTTTCAATTATGGTATGTGAGGACAAGCTTGTTGTCATGTATGAGGATCAGGAGAGCAATCCGAAGTATGATGTGGTTGGGTATTGAGAATTAAATATATATGATTATTTACGGCATAGCTGTGAAACTGGCTGATGGCCTTATGAAAGGCGTGTGGTATGCAAGGGTGAAAAGCCGGAAAACCAGATGGTTTACATGTACACATTTGTTGTCACAAACATGGATTCATTACCAGAGTATCTCATCAAATTTTACTACAAAAGAGGACTGATGGAAAACTTCATAGGAGTCCTTTGCCATTTTATGTTGCAGTGACAGGGGCTCCGTTTCATTTTGAAGAGTTAAGAGAAACGCCGACTATTAAGAGGAGGAAAAAGGATGTTGTATATAGGATCCAGAATACAGGAATATCGTAAGAAAGCCGAACTGAGTCAGGAAGAATTTGCTGATAAGATAGGTGTAAGCAGACAGGCAGTGTCCAAATGGGAGAGAGATAAGGCATATCCGGATCTTGACAGACTTGTGTGTATATGTGAGATACTTGATGTTCAGATGGATGAGCTTATATATGGAGAAGAAAGAAAAAAACAGGGTGAACTGACTCAGGAGAATCTAGCATCAGACAATATAGTGCACATGAAAAATCTTCGAGGCAGGAACCGGTTCATGAGGCTTAAAGTAATATTTGGAATTATGACAGTTATATGTATATTTTCCATTGTTATGATGGCAGTGTTGTTTGTCAGGAATGAGTGGAGCAACCATAAAGATAAAAACGATAATGTACGTGTTGAGAAGGTGTACCAGCAGTATACAAAGGCTGATCTGTGTTATTTTGATGATGATGGAAGAAAGATAATGAATACTGTATGGCTTGATGTGCCTGGAATACGGGATGGAGATTATATACAGTGTTACACAGGAAATGATAATTCAGGATTGTTTTTGAACTACAGCCTGTCGACGCTGATTTTTGTTGCGGTTTTTGTGATTGTAATGATTATCCTTCTGATACTTACAGGATCCGAGATGCAAAGAATAAAGAAAGAGGAAATACTTCAGATAATACTTGAGGATGAAAAAGCGGATGAAGAAATTTAAAAAGGTATTATATGTGATTATATCTGTCGTTATATTTGCAGGTGCAATAGCTGCTGCTTTGGATTTTATGGGCGTAATCAATCTGAAAAACCATGATCAGACAGAAGATGAGACGTTGTACTCTGAACTGTGGCATATCGTATTTAAGGGATATGCTTTTTCCGTAAAACCAGCAGGAATAGCTATTATACATGAAAGTGGCTGCCTCAACATAAGAAGTACCGACGAGTATCTGGTACAGATAGATGTTGAGGATGATTCTGCTGATGATTTCTGGAATGACAGAGACGGACGTGTACAACATATGAAGGAATCCGGCTATACGATGGAACAGTATCCCGAGAAGATTCGTGTGGATGACAGGGAGTATATAAGATATATAGTGAGCATGAAGGAGGAACGTGGCGCTGAATATGACAGTTCATATTTCTGTGTGCTCATTTCAGATGCAGGAGATGATAAACGGTTTCTCACAGTGGTAAGATTTGATGGAACAGATATAGCTGCCATGGATACTGCATCGAGAAATGATATGTATGAAAAGGCCATTGATGAGGCAGCTTGTGTTACTTCCAGTGCAGTTCCTACGGATGAGACAAATGATATGACAGGCTCATACTGGCAGGCAGATGGGTATTCAGGCACATTCAGTTCAGATGTCGTGAAAGAAGAATATACTGATGCAGAGCTTGTGGACAGCATTGCAAATGAAGATATATATGTATCCTATGAAATTCCAGAGAATTTCATACTTCTAAGAGATGATCAGACTGGGAAATCTTATTATTCTGAGGCTGATAAATCACAGGTGATAGTGTCTGTTATTCCGTATACATGGAAGAGTGCAGCTGATATGGCAGAAGACAGCAACTCTGCCGGGATTTCCAAGGTTACAGCCGAAGGACAGTATGAGGAAAAGGGAAAAATTTACTATTATTATGCCTATTCCATATTGCGTATACGGAACGGCACAAGGAAGACTTCGTATTACTTTAATGCGTATACAGATCTTGAAGATGGCAATATATACAGCATAAATGGATTTGCTGATGATTCTCCGGAGATAATGAACCCTAAGACATATACAAGGTTTATGAGCATTACTGAGGAGTGAGAAAATTAAAAAATATATATTGATTGATAAAAAGTGATAAAAATTGCAAAAATCAATCATTGCTACCACTGGTTGCATGGATGCTACTGATTTAACCTCGACAGATTTCGGGTGATAAGTGATAATAAATCCGAAAACATATTTTTATCAAGGAGGAACATACTATATGAAAAACAGAAGGATGCTGCAGCTGGGACTTGTCACAGTAGTACTTGGAATGTCTCTTGTTGGCTGTGGGACAGACGAGTCGGACAACAAAGCAGAGAAGACAGAGGCAACAGAACAGGTAACTGTAACGGAGGAAAATACTACCGGAGAAGATGCTGCTGATATATCGGCAGATGATACGGAGGATATTGCTGATACATATGATGAATCAACGGAGTTTACGCTTCCGGTATATGATGATTTCACATTGGAGCAGGGACTCAGCGAGAAATATGCAGATATGGACAACAGATCATTTGTGTACAATGGTACGAAGCTCATATTAGGAGAATCAACACTCAAGGATCTTATAGATGCAGGTATTCCATTTGATGAGAGTGACCTTAACAACAGTGGCAACAATGTAAATGTAAATTATGAAACTGAGAGGTATCAGGCATCTATCAACGATTATGTAACAATGCAGTTTAAAGTTGGTAATTTCACAGACAGCGAGCAGAAGGCTGAGGACTGTGTGCTTTCATATGTGAGATATTCGCACCTCTATGTACCACAGCCGGATTATGATGCTTCCATGAATGCTGAAATCAGTGAATATATGATAGATGGAGCAAAAAAGGTACATTTTTCATTCCCTACTACCCTTACAAAGGATGAGCTGCTGGAAAATAGCAGTGAAAATGCTGAAGAGGATGGGAAAAATGTAAAGTATATGATAGAATCAGAAGTGTATATGGGTGACAGTGGATATGAGTTCGAGTTTAATGATGTAACCGGACAGCTGAAAGAGGTTCGTATAAGCTGGCTTCCATAAGTAATGATTTACTTGTGTATGTCATAAAAAAAATAAAGCAATCCCGTTTGGTATATTTTCCAAACGGGATTTTTATGTTATAGTAAAAGGCGAGAATGGGAAGAGGAAAATATATATGAAGAAAGATAAGTTGAAGATAGAGAAGAAGATATTACGATTATCTTTTCTTGGAAGCCTTTTATTTATTATAGCGGAAGGAGTTATGGCGTGGATCACGCATTCGCATTCGCTGCTTACGGACTGTTTGTTTGATGCGGCAGATCTTGTTATGATCGGACCGTTTCTTGTGTTGGTGCCGCTTCTGTATAAGCCGGTTACGGAGAAACACCCATATGGATACTCACAGGTAGAATCGCTATTCCTGCTCGTGAAGTACAGCGTCTTGCTGGCACTCACTTGTAATCTGCTTGTGGAGAACGTAAAGCTGCTCGTGCATGGCGGACATGAGGTAAATGCTGGGAAGATTGCAGTGTTTGAGTTCCTTGTCTGCATAGGATGTGCAGCGATGTATCTCGTACTGAATCATTACAGTAAGAAATACGAGTCAGAGACGATCAAAGCAGAGCTCTATATGTGGAAGCTGGATGTTGTGAGCAGCCTGGGTGTGGCGGTTGCATTTGTGGTACAGGTGTTGCTGCTTCATACGAAGCTTCATTTCCTGACACCATATATTGATCCGGCAGTAGCGGCAGTGATGGCGATTTTGCTGATCCGGGAGCCGGTCGTTGTGATCTTCCAGAGCATCAAGAATCTGGTTTTGTTTGCACCGGAGGAAGAGGTGTTGAACCAGATCCGTTCCATCGTAGATAAGCATATGAAGGATTATCCATACGAAGTGACATTCCTTGATGTGATCCAGACGGGACGGAAGATCTGGGTGGAAGTCTATATCGGCAACCAGACAGATGTGATACATATCAGCATCCTGCATCAGGTAAGGGATGAGATCAAGCAGGAATTAAAGCACAAATATGATCAGGTATATATCGAGATTATTCCGGATTAGAAGACATCCTTGTGGTTTCGTAAGAAACCATATCAATTCGATGAATTCCGGAAAAAAATAAGACGTATACAATTATGAAATGATTGTATACGTCCTTGTTGATGCATTAGTCGAAATACCCGATATAGTCAACCTTGTAGGATCCGTTTGGAAACAGGTAGTTGTACAGATCAATAAAATAATCATCGGTCATGCTTGCCATGAAATCAACGACAATTTCATTCGGATCCTGACTCAGGTAGTGCTCCATGTATTTATCAATATTAAAATAATGACTATATTGGTTGGCACTTCGGATATAATTAATATGATGTTTGTAAAGGATGGATGATTGGTCCATCCTTTTTGCCTGTGTGAGAAGTGCTTCATACATATCGTGGAACATCGGACGGATATTGTTGTTGTACATATCATTTAACTGCGGATTGTTATATATTGTCTGATAGTTTTCTGTTTTCGCCTTTGAAAAAGTTTCGTATACATCTTTATCCATACTGATATAAGGTTTTCCATAGCTGTGCTCTATGATGCTGACTGTCATATTATTGATAATCTGTGCATTGGTTGTGCCAAGCGTACCGGAAGTAAAGTGGTTATTATTTTCAATCAGACCAATCTTTAATGCGTCCTGCCGGTCCTTGCCAAGATATGCAATAATGTCACTGATCCGCATGATACAGCCCTCCAGTGTGCCGGGAATCTGTCGTTTGTTCGCAGAAGGATCGGTGTAGCAGTCTTCGAGATTGGTATCAAATTCTCCCCATGGATCCGTGGCAGAAAAGCGCTTTGGTTTATATTCCTGCTGCTCAAGCTCACCATTATGGCAGATGACACCGTCTAATACCTGCAGGCTTACATTCCGGAAAATCAGATGATCCAGGACACGTGCACTGTGAATATTATGATTGAACAATCGTCCGGTATGCCCGTTATAAAGTGCATTTAAGAAACGCTCCCCGGCATGTCCGAACGGAGTGTGACCGATATCATGTCCAAGGGAAATCGCTTCAATCAGATCCAGGT
>CATZYB010000163.1 GCA_958426095.1 uncultured Lachnospiraceae bacterium | reverse complement strand
GAGCATCCATCGAAGATTTTTTAAAATATCAGGCAGAGAAGCAGACTGAGCTTGATCGGTTGAAAGGGTATGATGACTGGCTTTCCGAGGTGAAGGCAAAGCTTTTGGCCAGCGAAAAAACATTGAAGCAGTTATCGGAAGAGGTCAGCAGTATCCGCAGGAAATATGCAGCCGTTCTGGAAAAACAGATGGAAGAATCTTTAAAGGATTTAAACTTTCTTCAAGTGCGCTTTCAGATAAAAGTTTCTCCGCTGGGCAAATATACGAAGAACGGCAGTGATGACGTTGAATTTCTTGTTTCCACAAATCCGGGCGAGGATGTGAAACCACTTGGTCAGGTGGCTTCCGGTGGTGAGCTTTCCAGAATTATGCTTGGTATTAAATCTGTACTTGCTGAAATTGATGAGATTCCGACGTTGATCTTTGATGAAATTGATACGGGGATCAGCGGACGGACAGCCCAGAAAGTGGCTGAGAAGATGGCCTACATAGGAAGAAGCCATCAGGTGCTTTGTATTACCCATCTGCCGCAGATCGCGGCTATGGCAGACAGTCATTATCTGATTGAAAAAACAGCGGAAGGTGAGCGGACGAAGACGCAGATCCGGGAACTTTCGGAAGATGAACAGGTGCGTGAAGTTGGCCGTCTCATGGGCGGTGTGGAGATTACCCAGACGATCTTAGACAGTGCCGACGAAATGAAAAAAATGGCAGAACAGTTTAGAAAAACCTGTTTGAAAAACTAAATATGGTCACATACTATGAAGGATGTACGCAGCTCGTATATCCTTTATTTTTTTGTATGGAGGCGATAGGATGAATCGGAAAAAGTACCGCAGGTGGCTCATCGTTGTATTTATAATTTATCTTTGCGCTTTTTTGTATTATCTTTCTTATACCATCCACACATCCATACCGGATGTGTGGAAGCTGACGGTGGGAGAAGAAAAAATGCTGGACTTTAACCTGCCTCTCACGATGGAGGGTGACGGTGAGAGTCTTGCAGTGGCCAATATAAATGGTGAAAAAGTACCTTCGAATCAAATTCATCTGGATTTAAATGAGCCGGTATCCGTCAACATTGAAGAAAAGGGTACTTATCACTTCTCACTGCAATGGATGGGCTTTCATTTAAAAGATGTGGAAGTCGATGTGGTCGATGAGATGAAATTGATGCCGTTAGGAATGCCGGTGGGGATTTATATTCGTACAAAAGGCGTAATGGTTTTGGGGACTGGCGCAGTGACAACATACGATGGCGATCGGGTGGAACCGGCCGAGGATGTTTTGCAGAGCGGCGATTATATTGTGGCTCTGGAAGGCAAAGAAATTCAATCCATTGATGATCTGACAGAGACATTGGAAAACTGGGATGGCGGGGATATGTTATTGAAAATTCTGAGAAATAACGAGGAAGTTGAGGTGCGGGTGACGCCGGTCAGGACGGAAGATTCAAAATATAAGATTGGCGTATGGATCCGGCAGGATGCTCAGGGAATCGGAACACTCAGTTATGTAGATTCCGAGAACCATTTTGCAGCGCTGGGCCACAGTATTACCGACGTGGATACAAGCCAGAGAATCGATATCAGCAGCGGACGCCTTTACCAGTCGAATATTCTGTCCATTGTCAAAGGACAGAACGGCGTACCCGGGGAAATGGTCGGTAATATTGATTATAAATACGGCCGGATTCTTGGAACGATTGAATCCAATAATGACAATGGTATCTTCGGGACCTTATCCGATGATGTGAAACTCTATGATGAGAGTCAGGCGCTTCCTGTCGGCTTTCGCCATGAAGTGGAAAAGGGACCGGCCATCGTTCGCTGCTGCGTCGATGGCGGCGTCAAAGATTATGATGTGGAAATTGAGAGCCTGGACCTTGGCGGCGCCGGAAAAAACCGGGACATGGTCATTAAGATCACGGATGAAGATTTGCTGAACACCACCAACGGTATTGTCCAGGGAATGTCGGGCAGTCCGATCGTGCAGAATGGCAGGATAGTGGGGGCGGTAACGCATGTATTTGTCAATGACCCGACGAGAGGGTATGGGATATTTATTGAGAATATGCTGGAGCAGTGAGTCGGGGCGGAAAGTGGAAAAAAGCAAAAGGAGGAGCAGAATGCAGAAAAATAATGAGATCGTAATTTTTGAGACGGAAGATCATCAGATAAGGATACCTGTAACTGTAGAAAATGATACGGTATGGTTAAATCGGAACCAGATGTCTGAATTGTTTGACAGGGATGTAAAAACAATTGGTAAGCATATTAATAATGCGCTTAAAGAGGAATTATCTGCTGATAGTTGAACTGTCGCAAAATTTGCGACTGTTCAAGTTGAGGGAGAACGAGAAGTATAAAGAAATGTTGGAATAGTGCAAAATGCCCAAAAAATCAATGAAAAATAACATGATTTTATTGACTTTCACTGTATACTATAATAAGATAGAATAAAAAATGCTTAATAGTGAGGAGGAAATTTCATGAAAAAATTATGGGTGATTTTGTGCATATGTGCGTTGATGCTTTGTGCATGCGGCAAGACAACAGATAGTGATACAAAGGCTGAAACAAAGGCAACTGCCGCGGAAAGTATGGAGACAGACAGCGTAGAAACGGATAGTGCCGGAAATAAGGGGACATTGATTCTTGCAACGACAACAAGCACGAAAGACAGCGGCTTATTAGATGAGATTCTTCCGGTGTTTGAGGAAGCGACGGGTTACAGTGTGGATGTTGTTTCCGTAGGTTCAGGCGAAGCGATGAAGATGGGCGAGAATGGTGAAGCCGATGTGCTTCTCGTACATTCTCCGGCATCTGAAAAAGCCTTTGTCGAGGGCGGACATGCAGATGAAGACGGAAGAAAAGACGTTATGTACAACGACTTTATTTTGATCGGACCTAAGGATGATCCTGCAGGAATTTATACGGAGGCGCCAAATGATGCGGTTAAAGCATTTCAGATGTTAAGCGAAACGGAATCTACTTTTATTTCAAGAAGCGATGAATCCGGTACACATAAAAAGGAACTGACGATTTGGGAAAAATGCGGCATTGAACCAGGCGGCGACTGGTATGTGGAAGCGGGCGCCGGAATGGGCGCTGTTCTTGAAATGGCCAATGAAACATTGGCTTATACATTATCAGACAGAGCGACATGGCTGAATCTGGATTTGGGTGAGGATTTGATGATCGTCTGTGAGAAAGATGAGAGTGGTATTTTGTACAATCAGTATGGCGTCATTTGTGTAAATCCGGATAAGAATGCGTCCATTAACCATGAGGGCGCAAAAGCGTTCCAGAACTGGATCACTTCGGAAGAAACACAGACGCTGATCGGTGAATATGGCGTGGACAAATATGGAGCGCCGTTATTTACACCAAATGCTCAGTAACCGGCATGAATATTATTATAGAAGGCATTAAAGAAGCCTTTCGACTGATATTTTCTTTAGATGCCGAAGTATTTGAAGTTGTTTTATTGTCTTTGAGAGTATCGCTGACATCCCTGCTGGCCGCAGGGGTGTTGGGGATATTTCTTGGTATTTTGATAGCAAAATATCGGTTTCCGATGAAGCATCTGTTGATGCGTTTGATTTATACACTGATGGGGATGCCTCCGGTGCTTTGCGGTCTTTTGGTTTATATCTTTTTCATGCGCAGAGGACCTTTGGGAAGTCTGCGGTTGAATTATACGGTGACGATCATGATCATCGCACAAATATTGATGATCTTGCCGATCATTACCGGACTGACGATCAATGCGGCCGGAGAAAAGCAGGATAAGATCAATCGGTTGGCAAAGACATTGGGAGCCAGCCCTTTGCAGACGATGGAATTGTTCCTACTTGAACTGCGCGGTGGTCTTGTTGTTGCTCTGGTGTCCGGTTTTTCGAGAGCAATTTCAGAGGTCGGAGCAGTTATGATCGTGGGCGGTAATATTGACGGCAAGACCCGGGTCATGACAACATACATATCTCAGCTAAAAGGAATGGGCGAATATGAAAGAGCCCTGGCCGTGGGAATTATTTTATTGATCATTTCCTTTGCGGTAAATACGATTCTCTACCATTTTCAGAGAGAAAAGAGCGGATGATCCATGAAAATAGAAGTTGAAAAACTGAAAAAAACTTATCAGGGAGTTATGGTACTGGATATTGACCGGCTGACGATCAAAGCAGGGAAGATCACGGCCATCGTCGGACCTAATGGGGCGGGAAAATCAACGCTGCTAAATTTGATCGCAGATCTGATACAAAAGGACGACGGGAAGATCTGGTACAATGGAGAGGAAAAAGTACCTGCAAAGGATATCACGCTTGTGTTTCAGGAACCTTATCTCATTGCTTCCACTGTCAAAAAAAATATAGCATATCCAATGAAGCTGAGAAACTACTCTAAAGAAGCTATTGAAACAAAAATACAGAGATTGTCAATGGAATTAAGACTGGAACCGTTGTTAAACAAAAAAGCGGATCAACTGTCATTAGGGGAAGTGCAAAAGGCGGCACTGGCAAGAGCAGTGTCATTTGAACCTAAATTACTGCTGCTGGACGAACCATGTGCAAGTATTGACCCTTATACGACCAGTGAGATCGAAAAAATGCTTATGAAAATGAACCGGTCCGAAGGAACAACGATGGTCATGGTGACCCATAATCTGGCCCAGGCCCGGCGGCTCGCGGATGAAGTGATATTGCTAAAAAGGGGAAAGCTTGTTGAGTGCTGCGGTTCGGAGCAGTTCTTTACGCACCCGGAAAATGAAGAAACAAAGCGATTTGTTGAGGGAGAACTTTTAATTTGAATATAGAACTTTTAAACACAGACACATTGGCCCAGGCCAGGGAAAAGCTGAACAAAGAAACAGAAAATGATGTATTGAAAGTACGGCGAATTGCCTGTGCGGATGCGTTGGGATATATTTGTGCTGAGGATATTATCGCGAAAGAAAATGTGCCGCCTTTCAGACGTTCAACGGTGGATGGTTATGCGATCATAGCCAGAGACAGCTATGGAGCCAGTGATTCTAATCCGGCATTTTACCGGGTGACAGACCAGGTGACTATTGAAGAGACGGCCCGGACAGCCGTAGGTCCCGGCGAAGCGGTTCAGGTACAGACCGGATCCATGGTGCCGGATGGAGCGACAGCAATCCTCATGGCAGAGTATACAGAAATCTATGCTGCGGCAAAAATCATTGGATATAAGGCGGTCAGCGAGGGTGAAAATATTGTTCAGATCGGCGAAGATATGGCTTTCGGTGACTGCCTGATCCAAAGGGGCCGGAGAATTAATGCAGGGGATATCGGGACAATGGCGGCGCTCGGTATTTGTGATGTTTTAGTTTATATATCGCCGATCGTATCGATCATTTCCACGGGGGATGAATTGGTAGATATCGGGGAACCATTGACCGCATCAAAGATACGGGATATCAATTCCTATGGTTTGGCGGCGGAGGCACGAACGGTGGGAATGACAGTTCGAAGACAGCTTCGTGTGAAAGATAACGAAGAAGAAATATTTAAAGCCGTTTCACAGTCAGTGAAGGATAGTGATATTGTCCTTTTATCCGGTGGAAGTTCGAAAGGCAATAAGGATTATACAAAGAAAGTATTGGAGAATATTACGGGGAATGTATTTACCCATGGAATCTCTGTTAAGCCGGGAAAACCGACGATTTTAGCCTATGACAGGGAA
>CATZYB010000162.1 GCA_958426095.1 uncultured Lachnospiraceae bacterium | reverse complement strand
ATAAGGGTACAGGAATAACCTGAAAAAAATTCTGGAGGTAAACACTCATGATGAAGCATAACTATGTAACCCGTATTCTGTCATGCCTATTGGTAGCTGCTTTTATTTTTACTCTTGCGGCCTGTGGCCGGGCAGATGATACAAAGAACGCACAAACGGAAGAAAAGCAGGAGAGCAGTCAGACCGCAACAGAGACTAGGGAAAGCAGCACCAGTGCCGAACTCTCTGAAACCACAGATATTGCATCTGAGGGCAACGATACAGCGCAGAGCGGCAGCAAGATTCTGATTGCATATTTTACCGCTGCGGAGAACAGCGGTGTGGACGCAGTTTCCTCAGCAAGCTGTATTCTTCGATTTTGAAGAGCCGTTGATCTTCTTCCTGTTGGATTATCTGGCAGTTATGGGACTGTTTGTATTCATTGGCCATTATCTTGCGGAGATTTTGAAACGCTGCAGTCGAAAGAGGAAACAGGCATGAAGTTTTACTTCCTCCGGATAATGGATGAACGGACAGTAATATTTCTTGACAATATAGCTGCAATTTAATATAATAATAAAGTAAAAATCAGCGGAGGACGATGGTGTCAAAGATGCGTTTGATGACCTTGTGTTCCGCTTTTTTAAATCATTTTGAGGAGGAATTATAAAATGAAAAAACCATTGGCATTATTATTATGTTCCGCTATGGTTGTCGGAGCGCTTGTTGGATGTGGTTCCCAAAAAGAAGAAACAAAGGCTGCTGAAACGACTGCAGAAACAACCGCAGAAACAACAGCAGAAACCGGTGAAAGCAAAGAAGCAGCAGGAAGCGACAAAGAATGGATCATTGCTACAGATACAGTTTTCAAACCTTTCGAATATACCGATGAAAGCGGTAATTTCGTAGGTATTGACGTGGATATCCTTGCGGCAATTGCAGAAGATCAGGGATTTAAGTATGATTTACAGAGCCTTGGTTTTGATGCGGCTGCTATGGCTGTACAGGCTGGACAGGCTGATGCCATCATTGCTGGTGCAACTATTAAACAGGAGCGTATTGATTCCGGCTGGATTTTCTCCGAAGGTTACTACAATGCAACACAGACATTTGTCGTTGCAACAGACAGTGATATTGCGAGCTATGAAGACCTGAGCGGTAAGAATGTTGCCGTAAAACAGGGTACAGCAGGCGCTGACTTTGCCAACAGCCTGAAAGATGAATATGGCTTCACAGTAACTGTATTTGAAGATTCACCGTCTATGTATCAGGATGTTGTTCTTGGAAACAGCGCAGCGTGTGTTGAAGATACACCGATCATGGCGGCCAACATTAAAGAAGGCGGACTTGATCTGAAGATTCCGGATGGCATGGAGAGTGAAGGCGCACCTTACGGTTTCGCAATCATGGACGAAAAGAATCAGGAATTACTCGACATGTTCAATGCCGGACTTGCCAACATTAAAGAAAACGGTACATACGATGAGATTATCGCAAAATATTTAGGTGAATAATTATTCGTAAATTGAATACTTGATATGTTAAAGGAAACGCCGGAGATTCTAAAAGAGTTTTCGGCGTTCTTGTTTTTTCTCTATCAATATGATAAAATTATAACTATTCAGTAAATAAATATATACAGAAGGAGAAGTGCGAATGGGTGCGATACTTAATACTTATTTCAGCATGTTGTTGAAATCCCTCGGAAATACAATGCTGCTGACATTGCTGGCATTGATTTTTGCTTTGGTCATCGGTTTGATTTTTGCCCTGATGAACGTTGGCAAAAACAGAGTATTTAATCTGATAGGTACGATTTATGTGGATGCGGTACGAGGGGTGCCTTTAATTGTTTTGGCATATTTTATTTATTTTGGTATACCTCAGGGAATGAAATCTCTGGGATTTACGGATTTCAGATTGACGGCTCTGCAGGCTGGTGTGGCTGCGCTGGCGATGAACTGCGGCGCCTATATGGCGGAGATTATCCGTGCCGGTATTGAAAGTGTTGACAAAGGCCAGATGGAGGCTGCCCGGAGTCTGGGGCTCCCGTATGGAACAAGTATGCGGAGAGTCGTTCTTCCTCAGGCGATTCGCACGATGATCCCTTCTATTATAAATCAGTTTATCATTACATTGAAAGATACTTCGATTCTTTCTGCGATTGGTTTTCCGGAACTTACCAATACAGGTAAGACGGTGGCCAGCAATACGATGGCTCTGATACAGACATGGGCTGTAATTGCCCTCTTCTACCTGGTTGTTATTACATTACTCAGTAAGTTGGCCAAGTATATGGAAAGGAGGATAAAACGTGGAACAGAAGAATACTAAAGTGCATGTGGCAAATCTGAAAAAAAGCTTCGGTAAACTGGAAGTTTTAAAAGATATCAGTATGGATATCACTGAGGGCGAAGTTGTCGTTCTCCTGGGACCTTCCGGAAGTGGTAAATCCACTTTTCTGCGTTGCCTGAATCAGCTTGAGGTAGCAACGGATGGTACGATCATTGTTGATGGTTTTAATGTGACAGATAAGCAGGTAGATATAAATAAAGTCCGTGAAAATATTGGTATGGTGTTCCAGCATTTCAATTTGTTCCCTCACATGTCAGTTATTGAAAATATCATGCTGGCGCCGGTGGAATTGAAAAAGATGACAAAGGATGAAGCCAGAGAGAAAGGTATGCAGCTTCTCAGACGTGTCGGCATGGAAGCAAAAGCCGATGTATATCCGCCTCAGCTTTCCGGTGGTCAGAAACAGCGTGTGGCCATAGCCAGAGCTTTGGCTATGAATCCGGATATCATGCTTTTTGACGAACCGACCTCTGCATTGGACCCGGAGATGGTTGGTGAAGTTCTGGAGGTTATGAAGGAACTGGCCCGGGGCGGTATGACTATGGTGGTTGTTACCCACGAGATTGGTTTTGCCAGAGAGGTGGCCAACCGTATTGTCTTTATGGACGGCGGCTATATTGTGGAACAGGGAACACCGGAAGAAGTTCTCAAACATCCAAAAGAAGCAAGAACTATTGATTTCCTGAATAAAGTTTTATAAACCGAGGGGGAAGGTCTTTATGAGGAAGATTATTACGATCAGCCGTGAATTTGGAGCTTATGGCGGGACGATTGGTCTGAAAGTTTCAGAAAAACTGGGTTATGAGTTTTACAATAAAGAGATCATCCTGCAGGCTGCCAAGTATTCTAATGTGGATATGGACAGCTTACAGAAATGGGATGAAAAAGTGCCGGTTAATTTTGGCTTTGCTCAAAGCTTAATTGACTTTTATAATAAACCTTTAAATGAAAAACTGTTTGCCGCTCAAAAAAAGGTGATCCGGGAAATTGGTGAAAAAGGCAATTGTGTCATTGTCGGAAGAAATGCTAATTCAATTCTGCGAGAATTTGATAATGCCCTCCATATCTTCGTCCATGCGGAACCTTATTTTCGGATTATGCACCTCAAGGAGAAAATGCCGGATTCATCGGAAGCAATGATTATTGAGCGGATGCGGGCAGTGGACAAGACACGAAGAAAATATTGTTCTTATTATACCAATACAGAGTTTGGCGTAGCTGATTTTTATGATGTCTGTTTGAGTTCATCTACGTTGGGCGTCGATACCTGTGTGGATATCATTTGCCAGTTGGCAGAGAAGTAATGAAGATTTTAATTATCGAAGACGACGAAGGATTGAATCGGGGCTTGTCTTTTGCACTTTCTCAGGAGGGATACGAGGTGGCGGCTGCAGCTTCGGCCGAAGATGGGTTTGGACTGTTTGAAAAGGAAAATCCGGACGGAGTAATTTTAGATTTAAATCTGCCCGATGGGGATGGCATTGGTGTGTGCCGGAAAATCCGGAAGAATTCAGAGGTCCCTGTACTGATGTTGACGGCCAGAGATATGGAAGTCGATGAGATCATGGGATTGAAAAGCGGCGCCGACGACTATATGACAAAACCTTTTTCTGTGGCAATTCTGAAAGCACGTCTGGAAAATCTTCTGCAGAGAAATGGCAGCAGAAAAGTAAAGAGTGATCGAGAAGCCGGAGAGGCTGTATTGATTTCGGGTTCCATAAGACTGTATCCGGGCGGATTGAAGGCCTACAGGGAAGATGAGGCGCTGGATTTAAGTTTAACGGAATTTCGTCTGCTTCAATATTTTATGGAAAATAAAAATCGGGTGCTTTTAAAGGAACAGATTTTAGAGCGGATCTGGGATGATAGAGGAAACTTTGTCGAAGAAAATACTCTTCCGGTCAATATCAGCCGGCTTCGTAAAAAGATCAAGGAAAATCATATACGAACGATTCATGGTATGGGTTATCTTTGGGAGGATGGTCTATGACAGTCAGTGTTTTGAATATGTGTCTGGCTGTTGGAATTTTGCTGTGTCTGGCGGTACTGATTACTTGGGTATACTATTATTTCAGACAGTTAAAGAAGATGGATACTCTGCTTGAAAATTATAGCCTCTGGCAGTTAAGTGCGGAGGATGTGCAGGATATCCAGGAAACCCGGGAATCCAGGATCATCAGCCAGCTTCGTCAGATATTAAACGATGCATCGGAGAAGGAGCGTCTGGCAGTTTCGGATAAGAATCAGATTATGGAGCTGATTTCTGATCTGTCCCATCAATTAAAGACACCATTGGCCAATATCGTTATGAATACAGAAATTTTGATGGATGACGGACTGGATGCGGAGAGAAAAAAAGACTTTCTGGAGCGAACAAGAGGACAGGCAGAAAAGATGCAGTGGCTGATGGCGAACCTCATCAAAGCCTCCCGATTGGAGAATGGAATTATTGATTTTAAGGCGGAAAATGTGATGATCAAGCCGACACTGGCTTCGGCCATTGGTACTGTCTACGCCCAGGCATCTAAAAAGGATATTGAGATTTTTATGGAAGAATTTCAGGACAGAACCCTGTGGCATAATCCCAAATGGACAGGAGAGGCCATCACTAATATTTTGGAAAATGCTGTAAAATATTCTCCGGAACACAGTCATATACGAATTGCAATTCAGCCATTAGACATTTATACGTGTATTTCTATCGCTGATGAGGGAATAGGGATTTCGGAAGAGGAATATCCGAAAATATTTCAGCGGTTTTATCGAGGTAAACAGGCAGAAGCCAACGATGGCAGCGGTTTGGGGCTTTATTTGTCCCAACTGATCCTCCAGAGCGAAAAGGGATATGTAACCGTGTCTTCAAGGCCGGGTGAAGGAAGCTGTTTTTCGGTATTCTTGTTAAATAAAGGGTAGGTTCTTACAATTTTGTAAGAACTTACCCCTTTTTTGTCAATGGGCTGTAAGGTAGGGGTGCTAGAATAAAGACAAAACAAATAGGGGGCATCACTCATGAAAATATTGGAGACAAAAGATTTAAAAAAATATTATGGAAAAGGCGCCGGACTGGTGAAGGCATTGGACGGTATAAATCTGAGCGTAGAGGAAGGCGAGTTTGCAGTGGTTGTCGGAACTTCTGGTTCGGGAAAATCTACGCTGCTTCATATGCTGGGCGGCCTGGATTATGCTACGTCGGGAACGGTGACAGTGGCTGGAAAAGAGATTTTTAAATTAAATGAAAATGAATTGACTATTTTCAGGAGACGGCGTATCGGATTTGTTTTTCAAAGTTATAATCTGGTGCCGATTTTAAGTGTTCGGGAAAATATCACTTTGCCCGTAGAACTGGATGGACGGCATGCAGACCGGAGATATATT
>CATZYB010000161.1 GCA_958426095.1 uncultured Lachnospiraceae bacterium | reverse complement strand
GAGCACTTGACTTTTAATCAAGTTGTCCGGGGTTCGAATCCCCGATGCCTCACTAAGACCTGCATCAGTGTATGCAGGTCTTTTTAATGTTTTGCGGATATGGCGGAACTGGCAGACGCGCTAGACTTAGGATCTAGTGGGCAACCGTGCAGGTTCGATCCCTGTTATCCGCACACAGAAGCCTTTGAGTTTTCAGAGGCTTTTTTTATTGTGCTGCATTTTGGGAGATAGTCAGCGAATGATTCGATAGATAAAAAAGTATGATTGAATTTTTATACAAAGTATGTTATTTTATAAAGGTATATTATGTTCTTAATGCGTCGATGTATTAAGGTGTTAAAGCAAAAAAGCAAAACAAATGGAGATGTACATATAGTGGGCTGCAGTGAAAGTGTCAGGAGAGAACGAGAGGAAAGCATGAGTCAGGTGGAGACGATATTAGAAATAAAAGATCTGTGTGTAGAATTTAAAACTGTGGAAGGCACCGTGCAGGCGGTTGACCATCTGAGTTATACTTTACATAAAGGCGAAAAGCTGGGAATCGTCGGAGAGAGCGGAAGCGGAAAAAGCGTTTCGTCTCTTGGTATGATGCAGTTGATTCCAAATCCACCGGGAAAGATTACCGACGGCGAGATTTTATATAAAGGAAAGGATTTGGTAAAAGCGTCTGAGAAGGAGATGCAGAAGATCAGGGGAAATGAGATATCCATGATTTTCCAGGAGCCGATGACTTCTTTAAATCCGATCATTAAATGCGGCAGACAGATTGCCGAATCGCTGAGACTGCACCGGGGAATGGATAAGAAAGCGGCTATGGAAGAGGCTGTGCGTATGATGCAGGCCGTTGGTATTGCAAATCCGGAAGTGCGTGCACATGAATATCCTCACCAGATGTCCGGCGGTATGCGTCAGCGTGTTATGATCGCAATGGCATTGGCCTGTCGGCCGCAGATTTTGATCGCGGATGAACCGACGACAGCCCTGGATGTGACGATCCAGGCCCAGATCCTGGATCTGATTCGGGATTTAAATGAAAGCATGGGAACTTCGGTTGTGTTTATTACCCATGATCTGGGCGTGGTCAGCGAGCTGTGCGATACGGTCATTGTTATGTATACGGGGCATATTGTGGAGAAGGCGCCGGTTCAGGAGCTGTTTGCGTCTCCAAAACATCCGTATACGGTGGGACTTTTGAATGCAATCCCGAAGATTACAAAGGACAGGCCGCCTTTGCAGACGATCGAGGGCATGGTGCCAAATCCGACAGAAAGGATTTCCGGATGCAGTTTTTCTCCGAGATGTCCGCACGCGACAGAACGCTGTCGGCAGGAAAAACCGCCGATGACTCAGATGTCCGAAGAACGGGCGGTTCGTTGCTGGTTGTATGTGGCTGAAGAGAAGGAGGGTTAGCTTATGGCAGCAAATGAAAAAGAGATGCTGATGAAAGCCGACCATGTGAAAGTGTATTTTAAAGGAAAAAATAAACGTTCCGGTACAGTGAAGGCTGTGGACGATATCAGTTTTGAAATTTTCAGGGGAGAGACCTTCGGCGTCGTTGGAGAGAGCGGCTGCGGAAAAAGTACTCTGGGCCGGACATTGATCCGTCTTCTCAAACCTACGGATGGACATATATATCTCAAAGGACAGGATATTGCAATACTGAAAGGCGCTGAGCTGAAACAGATGCGGAAAAAAGCGCAGATCATTTTTCAGGATCCGTCGGCCTGTCTGAATCCGAGAAGAACGGTAAAGCAGATTTTAATGGAGCCTTTTGAAATTCATCAGATGAAGGGGCAGATGGATGTGGAAGCCCGCATTATGGAATTGCTCCAGCTGGTAGGGCTTGATTCTTATCATTTGAGCAGATACCCGCATGAGCTTTCAGGAGGGCAGAAACAACGGATCGGTATCGCCAGAGCTTTAGCTTTGGAACCGGATATCATTATCTGTGATGAAGCCGTATCCGCGCTGGACGTTTCGGTACAGGCTCAGGTGTTAAACCTTTTACAGGAATTAAAAGAAAAATTGGGATTGACCTATTTTTTCATTTCCCATAATCTGAATGTGGTTTATCAGGTCAGTGACCGGGTGGGCGTTATGTATCTGGGGAAAATGGTGGAGATCGCCGCTTATGACCAGTTATATGAAAAACGGTATCATCCATACACGGAAGCCCTTCTTTCGGCCATTCCTCAGGTGGGAAAGGATGCCGGCAGGGAGAGGATCCATTTGAAGGGAGAAGTCCCAAGTCCTTCAAACCCGCCGTCAGGCTGCCGTTTCCATACACGATGTCCGAAAGCATGTGATAAATGCCGGGCGGAAGTGCCGGAATTGAGAGAAATCGAAACCGGACATTTTGTTGCCTGTCATTTATATGATTAAATAGGATGATTCGCCGGAAAGCCGGTTGGATTATAGATGATTCGCCAGAATACTGGATGGATTATAAAAGGAAAAGGAGGAACTATTTATGAAAAAGAAATTTATGGCCATGACTTTAGGTCTGGTTATGGCGCTCAGTCTCGTTGCCTGCGGCGGCGGAAATGACAGTGGCAGTTCAACAACAAAAGATACAGCAGCTGCAGAGAGCGGAGAGAGTACAAATGCTGATTCCAATACAGTTGTTGTAGCGATGGGCTCAGGTTTTTCCACACTTGACCCGGGATATGTATACGAAAAATATCCGCCGCTGATCGTTAATGCCTGTTATGAAACTTTATTTAAGTTCTATAGCAATGACGGCGCTGCCGAACCATGTCTTGTTGACACCTATGAGTTCAGTGAAGATGGTATGACATTGACAGTAACTCTGAAAGACGGCATCACGTTTGCAAGCGGTAATCCAATGACATCCGCCGATGTTTTGTTCAGTATTAACCGTTGTAAGAATCTTCAGGGCAACCCATCTTTCATTTGCGATACAATTGACAGCATGGAAGCTCCGGATGAAAAAACCGTTGTATTCCATCTGACACAGCCGGACAGCGCAATTCTTTCCAAGCTGACCTACAGTTCTACAGCCGTTCTTGACAGTGAAGTCGTTAAAGCCAATGGCGGAACAGATGCAGAAGATGCTTCTACTGCAGACACAGCACAGTCTTATCTGGATACCACAAGCGCCGGTTCCGGTATGTATGTAATGACCAGCTACACGCCGGATGAAGAAGTTGTTCTTGAGAAAAACCCAAATTACTGGGGTGAAGCAACAAATGTTGATAAATACATTATCAAGATCCAGCCGGATTCCAATACACAGATGATGACCTTGTCTACAGGCGATGTTGATGTGGCTATGAACATGACGGATGATACAATGGCAGAACTGGCCGGTGCTGAAAATGTTGAGATCATCAACGGAGCAACAAAGACGGTTGGTTTTGTAATGATGAATATGAACGAAGAGTACGGCGGACCGGTATCTGACCCAACCGTTCAGAAAGCTATCCGTAAAGCTCTTGACTATACAGGAATCCAGACGATCATTGGTGAAGGTACATTGACACCATACTCCATCATTCAGTCCGGTTTCATGGGAAGCAAAGGTGAAAGAGAGGCTGATTATACAAATCTCGAAGAAGCAAAAGCTTTACTGGCCGAAGCAGGATATGCGGATGGTTTTGACGTTGATCTGACCGTCTGCGACCTGGATATGGAAGGCGTAGCTTTAACAGACCTTGCACAGAAAGTAAAAGATGACCTTTCCCAGATCGGTATTAATGTCAATATCGTATCCCAGCCATGGGCGGCCGGATACGGCGATGCTTACCGTGACGGTACGCTTGGACTTACTGTCATGTACTGGGGCACAGATTACAATGACCCGAACGTACAGTTAGAGTTCCTGCCGGGAGCAACCGTTGGTCTGAGAGCCGGATGGACTGCTGAAATGGATCCGGAACTTGCTGATTTATATCAGGAAGCAATGAAAGCAACAGATAATGATGCACGTATTGCAGTTCTTGAACAGATTCAGGATATGACTTATGAAGACGGTCCGTTTATCATGATCGCTCAGGCGCCGGCTCATATCGGTTACAACACCAGACTCTCCGGCGTTGCAATTTCTGACCCATATGCTCTGGATCTGACTTTGATCAATATTAAATAATATATTTATCTGGTTTTACGGGGCCGGCTTTATCGCTGACCCCGGTGAAACCAGGATGATGAAGGAAAACAGGTATTACCGTGAGCAGGTATCGCGCAAAAGGATGCTGCTGACGGAAACATCTGTTTGGGTTTGCCCGCAAATGAAAAAAGAAGAGGGGTGTCGTATGGAGCGACTGAAATTTATAGGAAAGAGATTAGTATATTTGGTTATCATGCTGATTGGCGTTGCCACATTGGTATTTATTTTGACCAAAATGGTTCCGGGCGATCCGGTGACGGCCAATTTGAGCCAGAGAGCTCTGGGCGATCCGGAGATCGTGGCAGCCTATAAGGCGAAATACGGATTGGATCAGCCGATTTATGTGCAGTATATCAAGTATATGCAAAATTTGCTGAAACTTGATCTGGGGACGTCGATCCGAACAAATAAACCGGTATTGGATGAATTGTCCCGGTGCTACCCGGCCACCATCGAGCTGGCCCTGTTCGCCATCGTTCTTGCCGCAATTTTTGGTATTTTGTTTGGTATCATTTCGGCAATCCGAAGAAACAGCGCTGTTGATCAGGTCGTGCGGGCAATTTCGGTTACAGGAGTGAGTATTCCAAGTTTCTGGTTTGCTCTTCTTGTACTTTATTTCATCTATTATAAGCTTCATCTGCTGCCGGGTCCGGGGCGGCTCAGCAATTCCTTTTCTGCGCCGGCCACGGTGACGGGCCTGTATGTGATCGACAGCCTTTTGGAGGGAAATATCCCGAAGGCGCTGGATGCCATCAGTCATCTGATTTTGCCGGGAACAGTTCTTGCTGCATTTACGATGGGACTTATCACTCGAACGACCCGTTCAAATCTTTTGGACGTTATGTCTACAGATTATATCCGGACAGCCAGGGCCAAAGGTCTGGGAAGAGCCGGACTGATCATCCGTCATGCCCTTGGAAATGCATTGATTCCGGTATTGACTGTCATCGGTCTTGGACTCGGAAATCTTCTGGGCGGTATGGTTTTGGTGGAAACGATTTTCAACTGGCCTGGAGTGGGACAGTTTGCCTATGAGTCAGTGCTGTCCAATGACTTCCCCGCGATTATCGGTGTGGCGCTTTTGATTGCACTGAATTATATGATCATTAATACGGTTGTGGATATTTTATATGGTGTTATTGATCCGAGAGTGAGGTGCAGTTAATGTTACGTTCTTTGAAAAAAATGTTCAAATCGAATTATCTGTTTACATTGGGTGTGATCATTTGTCTGGCATGGATCATTGCCGCCATTCTGGCGCCGGCGATCGCGCCTTACGATCCGGTGATACAGGATCTGACGGCCCGGCTCCAGCCTCCGTCTGCACAGCATTGGTTTGGAACGGACAACTTTGGACGCGATATTTTCAGCCGTGTTATTTACGGCGGAAGATATTCGCTGCTGGCTGGCTGCCTGACTGTTGTCATTGCAGGAGCCATTGGGACGTTTTACGGAGCCATTGCCGGTTATGTGGGCGGACAGGTGGACAACGTAATGATGCGTCTTTCGGAAATGATCTTGTCCTTCCCGTCATTGATCCTTGCAATGATCATTAATGCGGTCATGGGTTCAAATCTTTTTAACACCATGTTTGCGCTGATCATTGTCGCCTGGCCAACTTACGCCCGTATGATGCGA
>CATZYB010000160.1 GCA_958426095.1 uncultured Lachnospiraceae bacterium | reverse complement strand
GTTAATCTGTTCTATGTGAAGCGGATTGAAAAGCTGGATATTATTTTGACTACTGGTGAAAGGGTTCCCATAAGTCAACCGAAACGAAAGGAATTTATGGAACGGCTGGCAGACTATTGGGGGGATTGGCTATGACGCAGACGATATTCTATATCTGTTTAGATTTGATTGGTACAGTATCAGAAATGTGCCTGCTCTATGCCTGTACGGATATTTTTTGTAAAAGGAATGACCGTGTAATTCTAAGGTTATTTCCATATATATCAACAGCTTTACTTATATGCGCTATGACATGGCTCATACCATTAGGAGCAATAAAGACTTTGGTATTTGCCGTATATTTCGTTGTGGTGCAACGGTTTATCTTAAAAGAATACTGGCATAGGCTGATTATGGCATTTTCTTTGTTTTTCATTTTGCTTATCATAAGTGATTTTGCCTGTTTGGTTGTAACGGATGCGGTCTTAGGACATACCAGCGTTATGGTGGGAAATAATGTTGTGAACGTGTGGCAATACTTTCTGCTAAAATTTATTGTGATTGGAGTTATTATATTTTCTCTTTACAAGGGGTTTCGCAATTTCAGCTATCAGGTGCAGCGCAGGGATGCGGCCATCATATTGTCATACGGTGTCATTACTTACTTAGTGCTGTATTATAGTACAGGAAAGGGCTTCTTTTCAGGTGATGTCAATTACTTTGATTTCACGATTGGTATTAGTGGACTGCTGTTAGGCGTTCTGCTTCTATTACTTTTCCTGTATCAGAAGAACAGTAACTACTTGAAACTACAAAAAAGCATGGCACAGCAGCAGATACGGGAAATGGAACTAAAATACGCATATTATGAAGATAAATTCAAAGACGAGGAACGAGTTAGGGAGATTTACCACGATTTGAAGAACCATCTTCTTATTCTTCAGACACAGCAGGCCCATAATGCAGAATCACAGCAAATGATAGCCTCCTTGCAAGAACAGATTTCAGCCTTTGAAGATTATCAACATACTGGAAATGAGTTTTTGGATATTATTATCCGTGATAAGGCGAAAAAAGCAAAGGAGAAAAACATTGACTTTAGTGCGGTAATCCGCTTTGAAGAAATAGATTTCATTGCGCCATTGGATATTAGTACCATCTTCGGCAATGCGATTGACAATGCGCTGGAAGCCAGTCTGAAATTACCTGCGGATGAACGGGTCGTCACGGTCAAAGCAAACCGCTTCCGGGATATGTTGTCTATCGTTATCAAGAACAACTGCCTTACAACGGAGGATGCTGGACTGACCACTACAAAAGACGATTTGTTTTTACACGGGTTCGGACTGAAAAACATTCGGCAGGCTGTTGAGAAGTATGGAGGACAGCTTGCAATCCATCAGGAACAGGACAGCTTTATCCTGAAAATCATCATACCAATTCCATAAACAAAACGAGTGATACACACCATGCGGAAAACCGTTCGCATGGTGTGTTTTTTAGAATAGGCAACGTCAATGTTAGAATAGGCAACAGAGATTGAATAAGATTTCACGCTTTTTTATACTGACCGTAGGTAAATGAAATTGCCATTTTAAGAAAGCGAGGATACTACGATGAGCATATTGCAAACAACCAATCTATGCAAAACCTACGGTCAAAAGCCGAATATCGTAAAGGCTCTTGATGGTGTGACCATTACTGTTGATAAAGGCGAGTTCGTTGCCATTATCGGAACATCCGGCAGCGGCAAATCTACCCTGCTTCATATGCTGGGCGGACTTGACCGTCCTACTTCCGGCAACGTAAAGGTGGACAATTTTGAACTGGGGAAATTGAATGACGAAAACCTGACTGTGTTTCGCCGCCAGCGTATCGGATTTATTTTCCAGAATTACAACCTGGTTCCTGTATTGAGCGTGTGGGAAAACATTATTTTCCCTATTACGCTGGATGGTAAAACGCCAGATCAGCAGTTTATCATGGAGATCGTCAAGCTGCTTGGCTTGGAAAAGAAATTAGACAATCTCCCCAATAATCTTTCCGGCGGCCAGCAGCAGCGTGTGGCGATTGCCAGAGCATTAGCCAGCAAACCCGCTATTATTCTGGCCGATGAACCTACCGGCAATCTGGACAGCAAGACCAGTGATGAAGTGATCGAGCTTTTGAAAGTCACCAGTAAGAAATTCCATCAGACTATCGTAATGATAACCCATAACCCGGAGATTGCGGAACAGGCTGACCGCACCATCCGTATTGAGGATGGGCGGATTGCCCAGCAGTAAGGAGGGGCCGTATGTTCAACCCAATACAAACACTTTCAAGGCGATTATTTAAGACCAACAAGGGCCGGAACATTGTAGCGGTGCTTGCAATCATTCTGACAACCTTAATGTTTACTACTCTGTTTGTCCTTTCGCAGAGTATGAGCAAAAATTTGGTTGAAATGACGTTTCGCCAGACTGGGTATGACGCCCAAATCTCTTTTAAGTCTATTACAACCGAACAGGTTGATTTGATTGCATCCCATCCAGATGTAGCGGAAATCGGAGAAAGCATTATCCTGGGCTTGGCTGAAAATAAGGAATTGGCAGGCCGACAGGTAGAAATCCGTTGGGGAGATAGCAGCTATGCGGAACATTCCTTTGCAATGCCCGATGTTGGTACTTTGCCCCAGGCAGCGGATGAAATTGCATTGGACACACTTGTTCTTGACCGATTAGGTATTCCGCATGAGCTGGGGCAGACTGTCACGCTGCAATGGCGCAAAGATTTATCAGGGGATGAAGTTTTGACCTCTACGTTCAAGCTATGCGGGTATTGGGAGGGAAATCAATCTGTCTATGCAAGCATGGCCTGGGTCAGCCGGGATTATGCCGGGGAAATGACAAACGGCGTAGATGGCAACGCACAGGGGCAGCTTCTTGGTACGCACATGGCGCAGGTAAACTTGTTCAGAGATAACCAGATTGAAGCTGATATACAAACCATCTTGTTTGATACGGGCTTGACAGGCTTGAAATACAATGTAAATCTGGCATACTCGTCAGAGATAAGCACTACCGCATTACAAGAAAATATCCCTATGTATTTCGGTATGATTTTGGTGTTCCTGGCGGGCTATCTGATTATTTACAATATCTTTCAGATTTCCGTTACAGCCGATATTCAATTTTACGGAAAACTGAAAACGCTTGGTACAACAAAGAAACAGTTAAAACGACTGATCTACGGGCAGGCTAACAGGCTGTGTCTGATTGGTATTCCCATCGGATTAGTTTTCGGTTATCTGCTCGGCGCGGTACTTGTGCCGGTGCTTGTGGGAACAATCAGCACTCGCACCGTTGTTGCGGTAAATCCAGTTATTTTCATTGGGTCTGCACTGTTTGCATGGCTCACAGTCGTTTTCTCTTGTCTGCGCCCGGCTCGTTTGGCGGGTAAGGTATCTCCTATTGAAGCGTTGCGGTACAATGATACCAGCACTTCCATAAAGAAAAAGACAAAGAAAGGACAGTGGGGCGCATCTTTGTCCGGGATGGCCTGGGCGAATTTAGGGCGCAACAGAAAAAGAACGGTTACGGTGATCTGCTCATTGACACTTGGCCTTGTTCTATTAAGCTGCTTCTATGCGAAAAACGCATCCTTTGATATGGAAAAGTATCTGTCCGCATTGACAATAGCAGACTTTGAATTATCAGACGCAACAGACGGGGATTTTATCGGAGGTTATAATCCCTACGGAAACACCCTGAATGATGATTTGATTTCCAGCGTGGAAACTTTAGACGGGTTGGAAAAGACGGGATATTTGTATTCCCATCAGCTTAGTTGGGATATGGACGGGCAGACTGTCCAGAATTTGAAAGATTTTTGTTCATCGGACTTGTTTTCCTATATCGCAGGTTATGCGCCGGATGTGGCGCAGGCAACACAGGATGCAATTACGTCCGAAACGGTTGATACGGTCATGTATGGCCTTGATGGTATTCCGCTGGAAACGATTGTTCAAAAGCAATACCTGCTTGCGGGAACCTATAACGCGGATGAATTTGCAACCGGGAATTATGTCTTGGCGATTGGCCCTGCCGCGGAGAAAGAAGAATTTGAAAACGGTACTGTATTACCGACTGCTTCTGTTGGCGCAACGGTTACAATAGAGGGACGGCAATATACGGTGATGGCGGTTGTTTACCCTGTAAACTCGATTGAATATGGAGCAATGGAAACAGGTGCAGGAACCGGCTTTAATTTAGGTTTCATCTTGCCAGCAGACACTTTCCGGGAATTGTGGCCTGATAATACACTCCGAAAGCTGTTTTTCAATGTCGCTGACGAAGAAATAGAGGCTGCACAAAAAATGCTTGATGACTATACGGAAAATGTTGACAGTGGGCTGCCAGTTACTTCACGCAAAACAATGATCGAGCAATACAAATCCGAAACACGTTCCTCTGCGGTCATGGGAAATACGATCAGTGTAGTAATCGCCTTGGTCGGCATCCTTAATTTTGTGAATAGCATGGTAACGGCTATCGTGAGCCGCCGAAAAGAATTTGCCATGATACAGAGCATTGGCATGACGAAGCGGCAGCTCCGTAAAATGCTGATTTTGGAGGGACTTGACTATGCAGGCATTACCCTGATTGCGTCCTATGTTATCAGTGTATTAGCCGTTGGAATTGGCGTTCGTGCAATGGTTGCCGAGGGATATTCCACATTCCATTTTACACTTATGCCGCTTGTGATCTGCACACCAATCTTGATTACCTTTGCAATTCTGATTCCGTATATTTGCTTTAAGAACCTGGAGAAGCAAAGTATCGTGGAACGATTAAGAGCAACAGACTAATTTTTGTTTTACAGATAAGCAATTAAGGGGCGACAGACTAAAGTGCTGTCGCCTCGCACTACCAGTCAGAAAGGGGGAGTTCCTATGACCAAATTTGAAGAATATCAAGAGCATATCCAATACACGCATAATGCTTTTTGCAGGATTGTTATTCGCCATGCGTCTATTGACGCAGCTCGTAAGCTGTATTCAAAGTGGAAACGGGAAATCTCTCTTGAATATCTGTCCGAAGAAAAGTTCATGCCCTTTGCTACCACAGATGAATATTTTGCACAGCCACCGTTAAGCGAGGAATACCCATTTACGGTCTGCGGTCAGACTGTCATGTTGAGCAATCCAGAGCTTGCCGCCGCCCTATCCTCTTTGCCGGAAACAGAGCAGGAAATCATCTTCCTGTACTTCTTTGAACATCTAACACATGCGGAAATCGGCAAGCGGTACGGACGGACACGCAGCACAGCAGGACGACATATATATCTTGACCTGCGCCGACTGCGGGAGAAAATGGAGGTGTTAGCCCATGAGTAGACTTCTCCCCTATGAAACAATCATCCAAGCTACTAATGGGGAGCCGGAAGCGGTCAGCGCCGTCCTTGCCCATTATGCCGGATATATCCGCTATTACTCCCATATCTACGGACATTATAACGTGGATATGGAGGACTATATCAAGACAAAGCTGATCGAAAGCCTGTCCAAGTTCCGACTTGATAAGTAGACAGATAATTATATGTTAGCCAGCCCCACAATAATATTACTCTGCTGATACAGCCAGTCCGTAAATTCTTTCGGGCTGGCTGTCCTTTCTTTGACAGCCCTTTTTCTCTGCAATGCTTCTTTTTTGAACGCTTCAAAAGCGGTCAGCATTTCTTCCAGCCGGTCAGCCGGGAAGCCCGCTGTCCTTTTTGCCTTGTTGATCTTGTTGCGCCAGTTCTGGCACTCGTTTTTGTAG
>CATZYB010000159.1 GCA_958426095.1 uncultured Lachnospiraceae bacterium | reverse complement strand
CCAAAACCCTCGAGAGTCAGTAACATCTTCATCTGGGCCGGTGTGGTGTTCTGGGCCTCATCCAGCACAATAAAAGAGTTATCGAGGGTCCGACCGCGCATATAAGCTAACGGCGCCACTTCGATCAGACCTTTTTCCATGTTTTTTAAATAGGCGTCAGCTCCCATGATCTCATAGAGGGCATCATAAAGAGGTCTCAGATACGGGTCAATCTTGCTTTGAAGATCTCCCGGCAAAAAACCAAGCTTTTCCCCGGCTTCAATCGCCGGACGGGTTAAAATGATCCGGTTGACCTCGTTATTTTTAAAAGCCGTAATGGCCATCGCCATGGCCAGATAGGTTTTTCCCGTACCTGCCGGGCCAATGCCAAAAACAATCATTTTATTTCGAATCTGGTCCACATAGGCCTTCTGTCCCAATGTTTTTGGCCTGATCGGTTTTCCGTTGACCGTATGACAGATCATATCCTGATTTAAAGTTAAAATTGAAGATTCCTTATCATCAAACGAAAGGGACAACGCATAATCCACGTTCTGTTCACTGATCGGTTCTCCCCTTTTTGAAAGTTCCAGTAAATTTAAAAACACGCTTTTGGCTTTAGTAACATGGCTGGTCTCGCCAACGACCTTGATCATACTGTCACGGACAATGACTGTCACATTTAATGTCCGCTCTATTTTTTTAATAAAGACATCATACTGTCCAAAAACATTCCGGGTATGTTCTGCCGGAATATCAATCATCGTTTCCGTTATGCTCATCTGTCTCTCCAATCTCATCAATTTGAGTATTTCCCGGGAGAATATCCGCCCCTTCGCCAATGGGCTCGATCAGGACAAAATTCCCGGTCGATTCCACCCGGTCTTCATACACTAATATTTTAA
This sequence comes from uncultured Lachnospiraceae bacterium, assembly GCA_958426095.1. Lineage (GTDB taxonomy): Bacteria > Bacillota > Clostridia > Lachnospirales > Lachnospiraceae > Frisingicoccus. The sequence continues at coordinate 4,933 of CATZYB010000159.1, read as the reverse complement.
CATTATTTTCTAGAATTTGTACCCCTTTTTCCTCGAATTCATGAATTATATCAGACAGTTCTTTTTCTGCCTGATTTTTCACCTGAGAAACCGATGAAAGTGACGGTATCGACGTATATGGCCGAAAATCATCGATCTGGACATATATTCCCGGCCACCAATGATAAATGTCTGTCAAATGGTCATAGGCCATCCCATCGGTTTCGTTATATGGGTTTTTTCCAAAGGCAAAAGAATGATTTCCAAAGGACAGCGATATTTTCCATGACGCCCGTCCGTAATTGCGGCCATCCCGGGCCATGGGATAGATCTTACGATAGTCTTCCGTAACCTGAGCCCAGATATCCCCGTCAGCTCCTACAGGGATGGAATCAGCCACCGCCATGGATTCATCCAGGATTTCCATGACACCATCGATCAGCAATTCACCTTTTTGGACCTCATTGCCGATGGTTACTTTCGGAATGCCGCTCCGTGTGACCATGGAAACGATCTGTCCGTCTCTGGAAGCACAGATGTATCTTGGCAAGGTGTTTTCTTTTTCAGAAGCATCATATTTCACCATTTCCTCAAGTGAAACAATGAGAGAGGTCCCTTCCATCCGCACAGATACCCAGGAGATGTCCGGAAAAGTCAGCCGGAGATTTTCTTCCAGCATCGCTCCGTCAACCTTGTGTTTCCATATCCCGAGATCTATGCCTTCCGTTTCTGACAAATATTTTGTCAGCCGTTCGTCCGTATAATAAGAATTTCCATAGAACTCCATTTTCCAGATATGGGAAGACAAAAAACAAAGCATTCCGACACAGCCGGCCAGACCGAGCCACAACCCTTTTCTGTGTTTTAAAAAATTCATAAAAAAGGCCAGGCCGCAGCGTCTTTCAATCCGTACCCTGACTCTCGTCTTCCTCGCATAAGGCCGTATTTTCCAAAAATCATCCAGATACATGCAGCATCTGCATACCCCTTCATTCAAGGACATATCCCAGCACTCAATGCCCTGATAACGACACAGATTGAAAAAACGTTCCATGTCGCCGCCCTTCATCCGGCATGTCAGATAACTGCGCAGCCATCGGAATATCCACTCCATTCACAGCACCGACCTTTCATCCGCCTTGATAGGTTATCGAAACAATATGCCCCCGGATACAGATTTCATCTTCATTAAAATAATCAATATCCAAATGGTCCCCCTGTATGACCATTTTCTGTCCTTTCAAAAGGAGTACCATCTCTTTTGGACCGTAATGGAGAATTTTTTTATAGTTCTGGATTTTTAATTCTTTCTGTCCGAGCGCATATAAAACTGAAATATCTGCACTCAGCTCTTCAGGTATGACCTGATGACCTCTAAGCCAATCCGCAAGCAAGGTATCTCTCCGTTTTTTCTACATTCTATGCGCCGCCGTAGATTTTATGCCGTACAACGTGAAAAAAGCTATAACTCACGTTATAGCTTTTTATATCCAGGTATCCGAAGATTATTTATATTTGCGCTTTCTAGCAGCTTCTGACTTTTTCTTACGTCTAACACTTGGTTTTTCGTAATGCTCTCTCTTACGAATTTCCTGCTGAATACCAGCCTTTGCACAGTTTCTTTTGAATCTGCGTAAAGCACTGTCCAATGTTTCGTTTTCTTTAACGATTACGTTTGACATAGCTCACACCTTACCTCCCTCCAGTTGCGTATTGTGCCTATACAACTGTGGGTATATTTTCACATAGCACTACTAGTAGTATAGCATATATTCCAAATTCGTCAACCTCAAATTTAAAAATTTACCACATATGTACCGCCGGAATATTCTCCGGTCAGGCCGGTTCCTTCTAAAAGTCCCGGAATGATTTCGTCACAGGCCGCATCCATGCGATCCAGTACCGTTTCATCCGCCACATCAGAAAAATTGGCCTTATTGCTCCGAACTTCTGCCGCCGGAAGGACGAAAATATCATCTTCAGTATAGGTAATACATGTTGGGGTCAGACGAATTCCTGAAATTTTGGCTTTTTTATTGCCTTCTTTATCGATGACCACATCCAGAATAGCTCCGATATCATTATCAATGCCCGAGCTTCCATAAGTTTCACTGCCAAGGAAAGTTCCCAGAGAATAAATGGCTACGCCTTTTTTAGCGGTACCATCGGAATCTGTTAAATCACGGATCTCCATTGGCTGCAATGCGTAAGGCGCCGTGCCGACGACAACATCTGCTCCGGCCTTAAACAAAGCATCAAAAAGGGCTTTCTGGCTGTCATCCGGTTCCGTATTATAAACTTCACCGGCATAGACCATGGCGACAACAAATTCGGCGCCATCCCGTCGGGCCGCCCGAACGTCATTGCACATCTGCTCGATCTTACTCTCATCATAATTATCCAGCGTATTAATGGCATAAGCATCATCGTCGCCCAATTCCATGTTCAAATCATTGGTATAAGCCACATAGCCGATTTTAAGGCTGCTCACAGACACTATCGTATACCGTTTGTCATTGGAGGATTTCTGTGTGCCGACAGATTTCATTCCCGCCTCATCCAGATAAGACAATGTGGACTTTACTCCATCGATACCGAAATCAGCGGTATGCTCGTTGGCTGTCTGGAGAATGGAAATACCGGCAGATTTCATATTGGCCGCAGCGATCTCCGGTGCATTATACAGAAATCCCGCCGTACCGTACTGGTCAAAAACATCCTCATAGTCTTCATCCGGTCCTGCCATAACAGCTTCAAAATCTCCTGCCACAAAATTGGAAGCTTTCAAATAACGGGTAATATACTTAAAACTGTTTGTGAAATCAAAGCTTCCTGCAGCGGAATCGAAATACCGCTCAAGCTGGTCGCCCTCAAAGGTAATATCTCCCACAAAGGACAGCCGGATCTCCTGCCGGCTGTCCGAGGTCACATAGGAACCGATCTGATTTTCAAGAGAAAGGCTGTCCATAGTGACCTTATCATTTGATGTCAGTTTGCTGTTTCCTGAGCTGATCTCGTCCGCATACTTTCCGACTGCCTCACCGGCATAAAAATCCGAAAGGATATAAAGGCCAACAAAGAAAACTGCACATACAACCACATAAAGAAGTCGTCTTACATCTTTCATATCTTTTCTCCGATTTAGTGAATCTGGGATTCAAGGACATTCTTTGCATCCTCCAGCGCCGCATCAATACCTGCCGGATTCTTTCCTCCGGCCTGGGCCATATTTGGTCGTCCGCCGCCGCCGCCGCCGACATGTTTCGCGATGGCTTTGATCATGTTTCCGGCATGGGCGCCTTTAGCCATAGCGCCGTCGGTAGCCATAGTGATCAAATTCACTTTTCCATCGACTGAGGAAGCCAGTGCGATCACACCGTCTCCCAGTTTTGCTTTCAACTGATCGCCCAGGTTACGCAGGCCATTCATGTCCACGTTGTCCAGTTTCACAGCAAGAAGCTTCACTCCGGCAACGTCAACAACCTTATCCATCACATCACCCATGGCATCTTTGGCCATCTGATTCTTCAATTTATCATTTTCACGATGTAATTCTTTAATTTCATCCTGAAGAGCCTCAATACGTTTTACAAGCTGGGATGGCTCGCATTTTGCAGCCGAAACAGCCGCATTCAGTTCCTCTTCCACTTTATTGTAATATTCGATAACCCCCTGGCCGGTCAGCGCTTCGATACGGCGTACTCCGGCAGCAACACCCGTTTCAGATACAATCTTGAAAAGGGCGATATTGGCTGTATTGGCAACATGCGTACCACCGCACAGTTCCTTTGAAAATTCTCCCATGGAAACAACACGGACGTTATCGCCATATTTTTCACCAAACAAGGCCATAGCGCCTGTCTTCTTGGCATCTTCAATATTCATGACCTTTGTGAGTACAGGAAGGCCTGCACTGATTTCTTCATTTACAATATCTTCTACCCGTCTGATCTCTTCCGGTGTCATGGCAGAGAAATGGGTAAAGTCAAACCGGAGATGTTTTTCGTTATTGCTGGAACCGGCCTGCTCTACATGATTGCCAAGGACAATTTTAAGAGCTTTCTGAAGCAGATGAGTCGCACTGTGGTTCTTACGGGTCGCATTTCTTTTTGCTTCATTTACAGCCAAAGTCACCTTGTCGCCGACTTTGAACATTCCGGCAGTAACCACACCTACATGGCCGATTTTTCCACCCTGCAGTTTGATCGTATCTTTGACTTCAAAGACGCTGTCACCAATGGAAATGATACCGTTATCACCTTCCTGACCGCCGCTTGTTGCATAGAATGGTGTCTGTTCAGTGAAGATCGTACCCTTCTGTCCATCTACTAAAGCCTCAACCACTTCATTTTCTGTAGTCAGTACAGTAATTGGCGATTCGCAGGTCAGATAATCGTAACCAACAAATTCCGAAGTGATCGCTGCATCGATGGATTGATATACGGTTACATCCGCACCCATATAGTTTGTTGTCTTACGGGCTTTACGGGCTTTTTCCTTCTGCTCGGTCATGGCGGCCTGGAAACCGTCTTCATCGATAGTAATACCGTCTTCTTCCAGAATTTCTTCCGTCAGATCCATCGGGAATCCATAGGTGTCATATAACTTGAAAGCATCATCGCCGGAAAGAACCTTTTCACCTTTGGCGATAAGCGCTTCCTTCATTTCAGCCAAAATATTCAGTCCCTGGTCGATGGTCTTATTAAACTTCTCTTCTTCTTCAGTAATGACCCGGGTAATAAATTCCTGGCGCTCTTCCAGTTCCGGATAACCGTCTTTGGATACCTCAATGACCTTGCGGCTCAGACCGGAAAGGAAATTACCTTCGATGCCAAGAAGCCGTCCATGTCTGGCTGCACGCCGAAGCAGGCGCCGAAGGACATAACCCCGGCCTTCATTCGACGGCATGATACCATCAGAAATCATAAATGTCACAGAACGGATATGGTCTGTC
>CATZYB010000158.1 GCA_958426095.1 uncultured Lachnospiraceae bacterium | reverse complement strand
TATTGGTTTTCTGGAACTTCTGAAAACATTAAAAAAAGGTATTTCCCTTCCGATAAAGGAATTATATATTAAAGAGGGAGAAACGACCCCGCCGAAACGGTATAATTCAGGAAGCATGATTCTTGCTATGGAAAATGCCGGACAGCTTATCGAAGATGAAGAGCTGCGAGCCATGATCAAAGGCAGCGGTATCGGAACGAGCGCGACCCGGGCTGAAATTTTAAAGAAGCTGGTAACGATCCAATACCTGGCATTGAATAAAAAAACCCAGATCATCACGCCGACAAAGCTTGGAGAGATGGTATATGACGTAGTGGACAGTTCTCTGCGGGCCCTTCTGAATCCGGAACTGACAGCCAGTTGGGAAAAGGGGCTTAACTATGTGGCGGAAGGAACCATCACACCGGATGAATATATGGAGAAGCTGGACAATTTTGTATCTGTGCGGACAGAGTATGTGAAACGGCTGAATAACCAGTGGATGCTCCGGGAAAAGTACGAGGAGCTCTCAAAGAACTATACTTAAAGAACTGGACTTTGTAATCACTGAGTGTTAAAATGAGGTTATTTAGTGAATCAATATAATTGGAGGTAGACTATGTGCGGCATTGTTGGATATATTGGTAAAGCCCAGGCAGCCCCGATTCTTTTGGATGGTCTGGCAAAACTTGAATACAGAGGATATGATTCGGCAGGTATTTCCATTTTTGATGGTGAAAATATTAATACAGTAAAAACAAAGGGAAAGATTAAAGATCTGCGGGAATTGACCCATGACGGTGCGGATTTAGCCGGGACGGTCGGTATTGGTCATACCCGGTGGGCGACCCACGGCGAGCCTTCCGATGTGAATTCTCATCCCCATGTAAATGCCAGTGAGACGATTTCTGTTGTTCACAATGGTATTATCGAAAATTATCTGGAATTAAAAAAGCGCCTTTTGGCAAAGGGGTATGTTTTTCAGTCGGAGACAGATACGGAAGTTGTCACGCTGATGCTGGACTACTACTTTGACGGCGATTTATTAAAAACATTATCGAAGGTCATGAGCCGTATCGAAGGTTCCTATGCCCTTGGAATTATCAATAAAGATAATCCGGATGAAATTATTGCGGTTAAAAAGGACAGTCCTCTCATTGTCGGGCTTTCTGAAGACGGCAATTATATTGCTTCAGATATTCCGGCTGTGTTAAAACATACACGGAAAATCTATATTCTTGAGGATGGCGAGATTGTTAAGCTGACCCGTGACAATGTGACTGTCTATAATCAGGATTTAGATGTTATTGAAAAAGAAGTGACAGAGATCCAGTGGGATGTTTCTGCGGCAGAAAAAGGCGGATATCAGCATTTCATGATGAAGGAAATCCATGAGCAGCCAAAGGCCGTAAGAGATACGATTTTCCCTCGCTTAAGGGAAGATGAAGTGTTTATCCATGAACTTCGCATGACGGATGAACAGATCAAAAAGCTTCAGAAGATTTTTATTATTGCCTGCGGTTCAGCTTATCATGCGGGCGTCACAGGGAAATATGTCATTGAAGAATTGTCACGGATTCCTGTGGAAGTAGATTTGGCTTCAGAGTTCCGTTATCGTAATCCGATCCTGGAAGATAATACACTGGCCATTATCATCAGTCAGTCCGGTGAGACAGCCGATACATTGGCCGCCATGCGAGAAGTAAAACGCCATGGTGTCCGGACTTTGGCTATTGTCAATGTGGTTGGAAGCTCTATTGCCAGAGAAGCCGATGACGTTTTATATACGTGGGCTGGCCCGGAAATTGCCGTGGCAACGACAAAGGGGTATACAAGTCAGTTGTCGGCTCTTTATTTGCTTGCTCTTCATTTTGGCAAAATCCGCGAGAAGATTTCCAGAAGCGATTACCTGGAAATGATTCAGGAATTAAAGACTTTACCGGATAAAATTGACCAGATGCTTCAGGATAAAGAAAAAATCCAGTATCTTGCCAATCAGTATATTGGTTTGAAGGATGTATTTTTCCTGGGACGAGGCATTGATTATGCCAGCGCTTTGGAGGCATCCTTAAAGCTTAAAGAAATATCTTATGTTCATTCAGAGGCCTATGCCGCCGGCGAATTAAAGCATGGCACGATTTCTCTGATCGAAGATGGCACCCTTGTCGTGGCCCTGGTGACTCAGGAACAGCTTTATGGAAAGATTGTCAGCAATATCGTGGAAGTAAAGACTCGCGGCGCTTTTGTTCTTGCAGTAACTAATGAAGATAATAAGGATATTGAAAAGAATGCAGATTATGTATTCTATATTCCAAAAACAAATAAAAACTTTACCGGATTGATGGCAACCATACCGATGCAGCTGTTTGCTTATTATGTAGCCGTGGCCAAGGGCTGTGATGTGGATCAGCCGAGAAATCTGGCCAAATCCGTAACGGTAGAATAGGAGATACGCATGGAAGGGTTAATGATTAAAAATTTATATAGTCTGGAAGAGACGATCGCTGCAGAGTTGTTTGAAGGTTTGGACTATCCGTGGCAGGCTCTGCCGAAAATCGGAGAATTCATTTTAAAGCTGGGGCCGACACTGCCAAAGGATGAATATGATCAGATCGGAGAGGATGTGTGGATCGCAAAAAGCGCCACTGTATTTCCATCGGCCTATGTTCATGGTCCGGCGATCATTGGTAAAGAAGCGGAAGTGCGTCATTGTGCCTTTATTCGGGGCAATGCCATTGTCGGTGAAGGCGCAGTTGTGGGAAATTCTACAGAACTTAAAAATGTTGTGCTGTTTAATAAGGTTCAGGTGCCTCATTACAACTATGTGGGCGATTCCATTTTAGGCTATAAAGCCCACATGGGCGCAGGCTCCATTACTTCGAATGTTAAAGCGGATAAAATGCTTGTGAAGGTTTCGGCCGGCGGTGAACGGATTGAAACCGGACTAAAAAAATTTGGCGCCATGCTTGGTGATAATGTGGAAGTCGGCTGTAATGCGGTACTCAATCCCGGAACGGTTATCGGGCGTGAATCCAACGTCTATCCAACATCCATGGTACGCGGCTTTGTTCCGGCCCGGAGTATTTTCAAGAATACGGGCGAGGTTATCCAAAAGAAAATTGTATGATAAAATTGTCTAAAACGCTGGACGAAAGCAGGGTTTTGTGAGACAATAAATATAACTATGATATCATTTTAACAATGAATACTCACCATATATTGAAAGGAGTTATAAAATGATTTATTCACACGAAGTAGAAATGATGTGCCCGGTAGCCCAGGGTGTTGCTCATGGTGCAGCGCCGATTCCGGAAGAAGCAAAATGGGTAAAAGCAAAGGAAATTAAAGATATTTCCGGATTTACACACGGTATTGGCTGGTGTGCACCTCAGCAGGGAACCTGTAAATTGACTTTGAATGTTAAAGACGGTATCATTCAGGAAGCATTGGTAGAAACCATCGGATGTTCAGGTATGACTCATTCAGCGGCCATGGCGTCCGAAATCCTTCCGGGATTGACGATCCTTGAAGCGTTAAATACGGACCTTGTTTGTGATGCTATCAATACAGCTATGAGAGAGTTGTTCTTACAGATTGTATACGGCCGCAGCCAGTCTGCTTTTTCTGAAGACGGTTTAGCTGTCGGCGCCGGACTGGAAGATCTTGGTAAAGGACTTCGTTCTCAGATCGGTACAATGTACGGTACATTGAAAAAAGGTCCTCGTTATCTTGAAATGACCGATGGATATGTTACAGGCATTGCTTTAGATGAAGAAGATCAGATCATCGGTTACCAGTTCATCAACTTCGGGAAAATGATGGATTTCATCAAAGCCGGTGACGATGCAAATACAGCATTGGAAAAAGCAAAAGGTCAGTATGGCCGTGTAGACGATGCAGTTCGCATTATTGACCCTAGAAAAGAATAATTCGAGGAGGAAGAGAAATGGCTTTATTTGAATCATATGAAAGAAGAATTGATAAAATCAACTCTGTGCTGAACAGCTATGGTATCGCTTCCATCGAAGAAGCAGAAAAGATTACAAAGGATGCCGGACTTGACGTTTACGCACAGGTTAAAAAAATCCAGCCGATCTGTTTTGAAAATGCCTGTTGGGCTTATACGGTCGGCGCAGCGATTGCAATTAAAAAAGGATGTAAGAGAGCAGCCGACGCAGCAGCAGCCATCGGTGAAGGACTTCAGGCGTTCTGTATTCCTGGTTCCGTTGCTGACCAGCGTAAGGTAGGTCTCGGTCATGGCAACCTTGGAAAGATGCTTCTTGAAGAAGAAACGGAATGCTTCTGTTTTCTGGCCGGACATGAGTCCTTTGCCGCAGCAGAAGGCGCTATTGGTATCGCTGAAAAAGCAAACAAAGTTCGCCAGAAACCATTACGGGTTATCTTAAATGGTCTCGGAAAAGATGCAGCACAGATCATTTCCAGAATTAATGGTTTTACATATGTTGAAACAGAGATGGATTATTATACCGGCGAAGTGAAAGAAGTATTCCGCAAGGCATACTCCACAGGCCTTCGTTCCAAAGTAAATTGCTATGGCGCCAACGATGTTACCGAAGGCGTCGCCATTATGCACAAAGAGGGCGTTGACGTTTCCATCACCGGTAACTCAACCAACCCGACACGTTTCCAGCATCCGGTTGCAGGTACATACAAAAAAGAATGTATCGAAATGGGCAAAAAATACTTCTCCGTTGCCTCCGGCGGCGGCACAGGCCGTACCCTTCATCCGGATAACATGGCGGCAGGTCCTGCTTCCTATGGTATGACAGATACAATGGGACGTATGCACTCCGATGCACAGTTCGCAGGTTCCTCTTCCGTACCGGCTCACGTTGAAATGATGGGCTTGATCGGTATGGGCAACAACCCGATGGTTGGAGCTACCGTAGCCGTAGCCGTTAGTGTTGAGGAAGCAGCAAAGGCTGGTAAATTCTGACATTGAGCACTTAATGAGAACGAGCCGCCAGGCGAAGTTCGAATTTAGTAGAGGGAACATCCCAGATGCACTTAATGAGAACGAGCCGTCAGGCAAAAACATAGGGCGTCCGAATCGGACGCCCTTGGCTATGTTCAATGAGCTTCCAGGAAAACAGATATATACAGGAGGACGAGAAGTTTGAAGAAAATAGTAAGTTTACTGCTTGTATGCGCCATGTGTTTGGCGGTGGCCGGATGCAGCAGTCAGACAAAAGAAACCCAAACCGGAGAAACAAATCAGACACTTGAGGAAACCGGTGAAGAGACAACTGCCGATAAGGAGACGGATTCGGTGGGATCAAACGGGCTTAAAGTTGTGGCTGTCGGCGAACCGTTTCAGGTGGACGCCAAGTATGGAAGTTATCTTATCACCATTACAGGCATTGAAGAGACTGACTGGTGGGAGAGAAAACATAACAATCAGAAGAAGTCTGTGATTCTCTTGAATTATGAAGTGGAAAATATTAATTTTTCTTCCATTCTTTCTGAAGGCGTGAAGGTCGAGTATGATTTGTTTCGTATAGTGGACAGTAAAGGGGGAACATTGAGTCCTTTTTTGTGGTACTTTGACGATGTGAGTGAGGCCGATACAGTGGAGCCGGGAGAAAAGGCGAGTGGAAGCATACCGTATGTTTTGGAGAGGGATTCAGAATATTTTGATGTGACATTTACCCGTTCTACGGGAGATGTGGCAAAGGTCAGGGTAGATATGTAAGCCGGGCGTCCGTAAGGACGCCCTTCTTTTGTTCATATCCAGATGAACAGGCCGGAAATGCCTAGTATTCGCACACCGGATTTTCAATCAGAGTAGCGGCAATAAATTCATGTTTGTGTCCGTCT
>CATZYB010000157.1 GCA_958426095.1 uncultured Lachnospiraceae bacterium | reverse complement strand
CTACAGGAACAATTTCTTCTTTAAATTTACCAGCTTTAATAGCTGCTTCAGCCAAATTCTGGCTGCGAACTGCAAACGCATCCTGTTCTTCTCTTGTGATGCCCCACTGTTCTGCTACGTTTTCAGCTGTGATACCCATGTGATACTGATTAAAAGCATCCCACAGACCATCATTAACCATAGCGTCAACCATAGTAGAGTTGTTCATTCTTGCACCCCATCTTGCTGCCGGAAGTACATATGGCGCAGCGCTCATGTTTTCAGTACCGCCTGCAACGATGATATCAGCATCACCAGCTTTGATAGCCTGTGCAGCCATAGCTACCGTCTTAAGACCGGAACCGCATACAATATTGATCGTCACTGCTGTTGTTTCAACAGGAAGTCCTGCTTTAATGGACACCTGACGAGCTACGTTCTGACCAAGTCCAGCCTGTAATACGTTACCGTAAACAACTTCTTCTACCAGCTCAGGAGCAATACCAGCTCTTTTAATTGCTTCTTTTACTGTGATTGCACCCAAATCTGCTGCGGAAACAGATTTTAAAGAGCCTCCAAATGATCCAATAGGTGTTCTGCATGCGCTTACAATTACTACTTCTTTCATAACGTCCTTCTCCTTTTAGTTGTTAGATTTTCATTGTTTATATCACGCTCTGACGGGTCAGAATTGTGATAATTGATTACTTTTCGGAATCAAATAATAACTTTTAGTGTTAATATTTTAACCGTTATCCCTCATGAACATTATTATGACATATTTATTAAAAACTGTAAAGTCCTATTTCACTTTTCGGCATATTGTACAATTTTGTTTTATTCATTATGTTTATTTTTATTTGCGTGCAAATTATTTGTCAACTTTTTTTACAGTTTTTGTTAAGAATTTATCTTATGATTTTACGGTTTTTATAATTTTCCCAATAAACATCTATTTATCAATCACAATATATTGTAATTTTCGTTAATAATAAGCACAATATATTGTTCTGTCAATTGACATATACCATTTTTTGTTATACAATATCAATTACCTCGATTATTTTCAGTTACAGGGAAGGAGTTTATATATGTATCAGGTCATTAAACGGGACGGAAAAATTGCCGAATTCGACTTATCCAAGATCAATGTGGCCATTACCCGTGCCTTTGAAGCAAAAGAAGTAAATTACAATCCAAATATTATTGATTTTTTAACATTGAAAGTAACCGCAGATTTTGAGCCTAAGATCAAAGACGATAAAATCCAGGTTGAAGATATCCAGGACAGTGTGGAGCAGGTACTCGTTCAGGCCGGTTATACAGAGGTTGCCAAAGCTTACATTCTCTATCGGAAACAGCGGGAAAAGATCCGCAACATGAAATCCACGATTCTTGATTATAAAGATGTTGTTGACAGCTATGTAAAAGTCACTGACTGGCGTGTCAAAGAAAACTCCACAGTGACTTACTCGGTCGGCGGACTTATTCTGAGCAACTCCGGTGCTATTACAGCCAACTACTGGCTGTCTGAAATTTATGATGAAGAAATCGCCAACGCCCACCGGAACGCAGACATTCATCTCCACGACTTGTCTATGCTGACCGGATACTGTGCGGGCTGGTCTTTAAAACAACTGATCCAGGAAGGTCTCGGCGGTGTCAGCGGCAAGATCACCTCCGCTCCGGCAAAGCATCTGGCAACCCTCTGCAATCAGATGGTCAACTTCCTCGGGATCATGCAGAATGAATGGGCCGGCGCCCAGGCTTTCTCATCCTTTGATACATATCTGGCGCCGTTTGTCAAAACCGATAATTTAAGCTACGATGCTGTCAAAAAATGTATTGAATCTTTTATCTATGGCGTCAATACGCCGAGCCGCTGGGGAACCCAGTCGCCATTTTCCAATATTACTCTGGACTGGGTTGTACCGGATGACCTTGCTGAATTAAATGCCATTGTTGGCGGCAAAGAAATGGACTTTAAGTACAAAGACTGTAAGAAGGAAATGGATATGGTCAATAAAGCCTTTATTGAGATCATGATCGAAGGCGATGCCAATGGACGCGGATTCCAGTATCCGATCCCAACCTATTCGATCACAAAAGATTTTGACTGGTCCGATACAGAGAATAATCGTCTTCTCTTCGAGATGACCTCCAAATACGGAACACCATATTTTTCCAACTATATTAACAGCGATATGGCTCCAAGCGATATTCGAAGCATGTGCTGTCGTTTGCGCCTGGATCTTCGTGAACTTCGCAAAAAATCCGGCGGTTTCTTTGGAAGCGGCGAAAGTACCGGTTCCGTCGGCGTTGTCACGATCAACATGCCTAGAATCGCCTATCTTTCTAACGATGAAGCGGAATTCTACAAACGTCTGGATAAAATGATGGATATCGCCGCCCGTTCTCTGAACACAAAACGTACCATCATCACTAAGCTTTTAGATGAAGGACTTTATCCATATACAAAGAGATATCTGGGCAGCTTTGAAAATCATTTTTCAACCATCGGCCTTCTTGGTATGAATGAAGCCTGCCTGAACGCCAAATGGATCCGTGAAGATCTGACCCACGAAAAAGCTCAGTCTTTCACAAAAGATGTTTTAAATCACATGCGGGAACGTCTCTCTGACTATCAGGAACTTTATGGCGATCTATTCAACCTGGAAGCTACACCGGCAGAATCCACAGCTTACCGCCTGGCCAAACATGATCTGGAACAGTTCCCGGATATCATTACCGCCAGTGATGACACATCTATGCCATACTATACAAACAGCTCCCATCTTCCGGTGGGCTATACAGAAGATATCTTCGAAGCTTTGGATATCCAGGATGAATTACAGACACTTTATACCTCCGGTACTGTATTTCACGCTTTCCTTGGCGAAAAACTTCCGGATTGGAAAGCAGCCGCGAACCTGGTACGGAAGATTGCCGAAAACTACAAACTTCCATATTATACATTATCGCCGACATATTCTGTATGCAAAGACCACGGATATATCAGCGGTGAAAAACATACATGCCCGATCTGCGGCGGAAGCACCGAGGTCTATAGCCGGATCACCGGTTACTATCGTCCGGTTCAAAACTGGAATGAAGGAAAAACAAAAGAATTTAAAGACCGTAAAGTTTACAACATTGAAACTTCTGTTTTCCGGCCAAAGGAAATCCATTATAATGAAGCCCGGCCGCAGGAAGAAGTTTCCGCTTCCAAAGACCAGATTCTTCTGTTTACAACGGCCACCTGTCCAAACTGTAAAATGGCTGGCAGTATGCTGACAAAGGCCCATGTAGATTTTGAGAAAATCGATGCGGAGACCCATGCAGATTTAAGCCAGAAATTTAATATCCGTCAGGCCCCGACACTGGTCGTTCTCCATGACGGCAACGTGGAAAAATACGCCAATGCGTCCAATATTAAAAAATTCATTCAGGACCGCTCCTGATCTTACTGACATTAAAATAACCCCTATCACCCTGCATTTACGCAATGTGATAGGGGTTATTGGCACTATGGATTTGCAAACCGCTTTTTATACCGGATATACTTTATTTTCTGTATCGGCTTTTGCCGCATCTATTTTAGTTTTCTGAGCTTCCCGGTATTTGAAAAAGTCCGTCGCCACCTGTGGGAATAAGGCATAGGATAAAACATCTTCATCCTGGCATTTATACTGGGCCATTTCTTTTTCAAGACTTTCCAGCTCATTCGGAATCAAATCGGCCGGACGGCAGGTGATCGGTTCTTCATCACCGATGGCCTTCTTCTGAACTTCCGGATTAAACGGCTTAACTGTCTGACCGTATTCACCTTTCAAAAGCGCCTTACTTTCTTTGGTGATCATCTTATACCGCTCGCCCATAAGGACATTCAAAACCGCCTGGGTTCCCACGATCTGACTGGACGGAGTAACCAGCGGCGGTTCGCCAAAATCTTTACGGACTCTTGGAATTTCTTCCAACACTTCATAATATTTATCTTCCGCATGTGCATCTTTTAACTGGGATACCAGGTTGGAAAGCATACCGCCCGGCACCTGATACAGCAGGGTCTTAATATTCACGCCGAGTACCTTCGGATTTAAAAGACCGCTGTCCAGCGCCTCTTCCCGAATCGGACGGAAATATTCGGCAATCTCCGATAAAAGCCCCTGATCCAGTCCCGTATCATAAGGTGTTCCCCTAAAGGTTTCTACCATAACTTCCGTGGCTGGCTGGCTCGTTCCCAGAGCCAATGGAGACATGGCCGTATCAATGACATCGCATCCCGCTTCCACAGCCTTCATGTAGGTCATTGAAGCCACGCCGCTGGTATAATGGGTGTGGAGCTGAATCGGCAGATCTGTGGACTCTTTTAAGGCGGATACCAGTTCCGTCGCCGCATAAGGCACTAAAAGTCCGGCCATATCTTTAATGCAAATGGAATTTGCTCCCATATCCTCGATACGTTTTGCAATATCCTTCCAGTAATCCAGTGTATAGGCATCTCCCAGTGTATAGGACAGGGCTACCTGAGCATGTCCGCCCTCCCGCACTGTGGCTTTCACCGATGTTTCCAGGTTCCTCAGATCATTTAAAGCATCAAAAATCCGGATAATATCGATACCGTTGGCGACCGACTTCCGGACAAAATAGTCCACCACGTCATCGGCATAATGACGGTATCCAAGGATATTCTGTCCCCGGAACAACATCTGAAGTTTCGTATTTTTAAAACCATCACGAAGTTTTCTGAGCCGCTCCCATGGGTCTTCCTTTAAAAATCGAAGAGAAGCATCAAAGGTGGCACCGCCCCAGCATTCAACAGAATGATAGCCTACCTTATCCATTTTATCAATAATCGGCAGCATCTGCTCTGTCGTCATTCGTGTGGCAAGCAGAGACTGATGTGCATCTCGCAATACAGTTTCGGTAATCTTTACCGGTTTTTTCACTTGTTCTGACATTTTTCTACCTCCTGTACAAACCGCCTGTCATCACATAACGCCGAAAATCGCCATAAAAGTACCTGCGGCAACCGCCGTACCAATAACACCGGCCACATTTGGTCCCATGGCATGCATCAAAAGGAAATTGGTCGGATCCTCTTCGGCGCCCACTTTCTGAGATACACGGGCCGCCATAGGCACAGCGGATACACCGGCCGACCCGATCAGCGGATTGATCTTTCCTCCGGTAAGCCTGCAGAGGAGCTTACCAAAAAGCACGCCCGCTGCTGTTCCAATAGCAAACGCGATCAGACCAAGAGCTACGATCCCCAATGTCTGAAGATTTAAGAATGCCTCCGCACTGGTCGTAGCGCCAACGCTTGTTCCGAGAATAATAACAACAATGTACATCAGAGCATTGGACGCTGTTTCCGTAAGCTGTTTTACCACGCCGGATTCTCTGAAAAGATTTCCCAGCATCAGCATACCGACCAACGGCGCCGTTGTCGGCAGGATCAGAACGACGACGATCGTTACAATGATCGGGAACAGAATCTTTTCCAGTTTGGAAACCGGACGAAGCTGTTCCATTTTAATCGCCCGTTCTTTCTTTGTCGTCAGAAATTTCATGATCGGCGGCTGAATGATCGGCACAAGGGCCATATAAGAATAGGCTGCTACCGCGATCGGGCCCATCAAGTCTCCCTGTCCCAGCTTTCCGGCCAGGAAAATGGAAGTCGGGCCGTCCGCACCTCCGATAATGGAAATAGCTGCCGCAGCTTTATCGCTGAATCCCATTAATATGGCCGCAATGTAAGCAAAGAAAACACCAAACTGGGCTGCTGCTCCTAAGATAAAACTGATCGGATTGGCAATCAGCGGACCGAAATCCGTCATCGCCCCCACGCCCAGGAAAATGAGCGATG
>CATZYB010000156.1 GCA_958426095.1 uncultured Lachnospiraceae bacterium | reverse complement strand
GGAGTATCGCCTTGCCAAGGCGAGGGTCGCGGGTTCGAATCCCGTCTCGCGCTCTAAAGAGAAGATGATAGATTCATGAAATTTTCATGGATCTATTTTTTTGATTAACCGCGGGGAGCGCTTCTTTGCACATCGGGTCGTAGATAATGTGTTTGAAGAATTTATTTAGTCATGGCTTGCTCTTACTATGTAAAAAAGAATCACTTCGGAACCATTTGTACAAGTTGTCAAAAGTTATTAAATTAACGATAAAAATTTATAGACAATTTCGCCAAAGGGTGTTATAATGACAACATAGTAACTGGTAGAACTGGTAGGACCAGTTAAAAACAATTTAAACCAAAGAAAGGGAGAGGGTTATGTTATTACAAGTTATTCTCGCGGTTATACCTATTGTATGGTTAATCGTATCCATGACAGTTTTCAAAATGTCAGGTTTTAATGCCTGCGGTATCGGTCTTATTATTACAGCCGTTGAATGCCTTGCTGTTTATGGCATGTCAGTTATGGAAGTTGTTACAGGTACTGTTGAAGGTGTGTGTGCCGCTGTATGGCCGATCGGTATCATCATGTTTGGTGCCATGTTCGTATACAACCTGAGCTTACGTACAGGAGCTATGGATGTCATTAAGAACATGCTGGCATCTGTTTCTAACGACAAACGTGTTGCAGCGCTTCTTCTTGGATGGTGCTTCGGTAACTTCATGGAAGGTATTGCTGGTTTCGGTACAGCCGTAGCTATTCCGGCCGCCATGATGGTTGGTATGGGATTTGACCCGATCGCAGCCGCTGTTATCTGTTTGATCGGTAATGCAGCATCCCCTGCATTCGGTGCCATCGGTACACCGACGATCAGTGCGGCAAATACAGCCGGTCTTGATGCAACGATCTTATCCGGTCCGACAGCGCTTCTGTTAGGCGGTCTGTGTATTTTATCTCCATTTGTTATCATCTTACTGGTAGGTAAATCCACAAAAGCTTTCAAAGGCGTTATGGGTATTACAATTGCTTCTGTAATATCTTTCTACGTACCATTTTATGCGATTTCCGCATTCGTTGGTCCAGAGCTTTCCGTAACGATCGGCGCTCTTGTTTCTCTCGTTGTTGTTATCCTCATGGGCCGCAGCTCTAAAGCGGATATTCCGGAAGAGTATTTGCTTGAAAAGAAAGAGGAAGGTGCTGGCACAGCTGTTTCCGCTCCAAAGATGAGCGCTGTAAAAGCATGGATTCCTTACGTATTGATCGTTATTTTCATTCTTGGTTCTTCCAAGCTGGTTCCTCCGATCAATACAGCATTGGGCGGCATTAAATCGACAATCACATTCTATAGCGGCGAAGGCGCGGCTGCAGTATCCTTTGCATGGATCAATACACCTGGTGTCTGGATGTTCATCGCAGGTATTATCGGCGCTTTGATCCAGGGTGCAAGCGTTGGCGACCTTGGCGCAGAATTTGTTGCAACGATCAAGAAATACTGGAAAGCCGTTGTTACGGTAGTATTCATCGTTTCTATTGCTAAATTAATGGGTTATGCAGGTATGGTTATTGCATTGGCAAATGGTTTAGTAGCTTTGACAGGCGGCTTCTATCCAATCATCGCTCCGTTGATCGGTGGTATCGGCTGCTTCGTTACAGGTTCTGCAACATCCGCTTGTGTTATGTTCGCGAAACTCCAGTTGGAAATTGCAAATCAGTTAGGTATCGATCCATATTGGCTGGTAGCTGCAAACTCTGCAGGTGCAACAGCAGGTAAGATGATTTCTCCACAGAGTATCGCGATGGCCGCAGCGGCTATCAGTGTTACCGGTTCTGACGGTAAGATCATGAGCGCTACGATTAAGTGGTGTGCCCTTTACATAGTGATCGTTTGCGTATGCTGCTATGTAGGTGCTATTCTCTAAATAAAAAGCTATTAAGAGCATATAAAGCATACATGTTAGAAATGGCATCAGTGTGTGATACATACTGGTGCCATTTCAAATAAAAAGGGGTATATAAATTGGGGTTGATATAAATTAAAAAAGGAGGGGCGGCCGGTGGATTACCTGTATACGGATATATATAAAAAGCTGGAAGAAAGAATTAAAGGAATGTCGGTGGGAGAAAAGCTTCCGTCAGAACGGACGATGGTTCAGGAATATGGCGTTAGCCGAAATGTCCTGAGAGAAGCTTTAGTGTTGCTCGGTGACAGAGGCTTGATAGAAATCCGACCGGGCAAAGGCTCCTATGTGACAGATAAGCAGAAGGCTCGCTTTGCTAAACACTTTGAGAGTATCCTGGAAGAGGATCGTCACAGCCAAATGCAGGTGCTTGAAGTTCGGGAAGTTTTAGAGCTGGCAATGTTTGAGAAGGCTGCTTTAAACGCAGACCGAGACGATATTGATGCCATGGAAAGAATCTATGAGCAGATGGAGAAGAATCTCAGTGAAAAAACCGGATATGGGAATTTGGATCTGAAGCTCCATATGCAGATCGCAAAGGCGACGCATAATGATATTTTTCCGATTTTGGTACACACGCTGTATGAATCCAGCGGACAGCGAATCATGTTGATGGAAGATATGTTTCCGGATTCTATGAAGTCTATTCATAGGGATCATTTGGGGATTATTGAGGCGATTAAACGCCGGGATGTAAAAGCCGTTCGGAAAGTGGGAAAGCGTCATTTTGATGTGGACCGGTATATGCTTCTTTCCATGAATGAGCTTGAAGAAATTTCAAAATAAAGGTAGAATAAAAAGGGGTTTTCGAAGAAGAACCGGACATAGACCTCCGTTGCGGTTCTTCAGATGAAAGCACCTTTTATTTTATGCTCATAGCAGCGGAAAGGAGAGAAAAGAATGGGTTTGAATCAGACACCGGCGGCAAACCGGGTGCATATAGGATTTTTTGGAAGGAGAAACGCGGGGAAGTCCAGCGTTGTTAATGCGGTGACAGGACAGGCTTTAGCCATTGTTTCTCCGGTCAAAGGAACGACGACAGATCCTGTTTATAAGACGATGGAATTACTTCCGATCGGTCCGGTGATGATCATTGATACGCCGGGAATCGATGATGAAGGAACACTGGGAGAACAGCGGGTGAAGAAAACCCGTCAGGTGCTTAATAAAACCGACGTGGCTGTACTTGTTGTCGATGGAACCACGGGTACGACCAGTGCGGATGAAGCGTTGATTCGTTTATTTGAAGAGAAAAAAATTCCTTATGTGATCGCGTTAAATAAAAGCGATCTATGTACGGTATGTTCTTTCAGTGCGGAGGATCCTCATATTTGGGTCAGCGCGAAAGAGGGGACTGGCATTTACAGCCTGAAGGAAAAAATTGGCCATCTGGCTGTTAAAGAGACTTCAGAACGGCGGATTGCAGCGGATTTGATCCGGCCGGGGGATTTCGTTGTTCTGGTCGTGCCGATTGATTCAGCGGCGCCGAAAGGGCGGCTTATCCTTCCTCAGCAGCAGACCATTCGAGACATATTGGAGGCAGACGCAGTTTCGATTGTTGTAAAAGATTCAGAATTGAAACAGACTTTGGAAGAACTGGGCAAGAAGCCTAAGATGGTCATTACGGACAGCCAGGCATTTCGGAAGGTGGCCCAGGATACGCCGGAGGAAATTTTGCTGACATCCTTTTCCATCCTTTTTGCCCGTTATAAAGGTGATCTGGAATCGACGGTACAGGGAGTCGGGGTATTGGATCGGTTAGAGGAGGGCGCAAGGATTCTTATATCTGAGGGTTGTACGCATCATCGACAATGCGATGATATAGGCACTGTAAAAATACCGCGCTGGATCGAAGAGTATACAGGAAAACATTTTCAGTATGAATGGAGTTCAGGCACCGAGTTCCCGGAGAATTTAAAGGGGTACAGCCTGATCGTTCATTGCGGCGGCTGCATGTTGAATGAGCGGGAAATGAAATATCGGCAGAAACTTGCGAAAGAGCAGGGTGTACCAATGACAAATTATGGTATTCTTATTGCACATACTCAGGGAATCTTAAGACGAAGTCTGGAACCTTTTCCGGATATTTTAAAATTGTTGGAAGAATGATCGGCGGTCCTTATGGGCCGCCTTAAATAACTGCTTAAATGGTCAGCTTCGTTTTTTCCAGCCAAAAAGCTTTGGAGGAAGGGAATAGGCAACACCGATGCCCAGACCGATGGCGAGGGCAGTTTTCAGGCTGCTCATGCCGTAATAAAGGGCGGTTTCACCGGGACCCGTGATCGTGTAATAGGCCGTATAATAAATCCCGGCTCCCGGAACCAGGGTAAAGATGCCTGAAATAAGAAAAAGGGTCGTTGTCACTTTGTAAAACCGGGCAAGATATCTTGAACAGATCGTCAGGATAGCGCTGGCGGCAAAAATTGCGGCGACGGAGGAACCGACCAAATTAAGGGTCAGGAGATGGACGCCCCAGCCAAGGGCGCCGACAAGGCCGCATTGTATCAGATATTTTTTGGGGGTACTGAATAATACAGAAAAGGAAACCGTTCCGATAAAAGCTGCGATTAATTGAAATAAAACTTCCAGCATAAGCTCCTCCTTATAAAAATAATGCGGTTGCGATACCGACGCCGATGGCGATGCCGCCGGCAGTTACGAGAGCATCCACAAGCCGGACAAGACCGGCCAGGTAGTCGTTTTCCAGGAAATTTCGAAAAGAGTTCGTTAGTGAGATTCCCGGAACGAGAGGAAAAAGCGCGCCGATGGTAATCCGGTCCAACTGATCGCCCAGTCCGACGGAATGGAGCAGGATGCATGAGCAAACGGCGATAATACTTGCGGCGATATTATACATGATTTTTGGAAGGGACAGTTTGGGCAGTAAATATAATAAGAAGATATACAAAATACACCCTGCCAAAAATGCGGTCACGGAGTCAAAAAAGCTCCCTCCGAACAGATAGCAGAAACCGCCGCCGCCAAATCCGGCGCACAGGATTTTTATTTTATTGTTGGAAGCCTCAAGGAATTGAATTCGGTTCAGTTCGGCTTCAATCTCCGATGGATCGTCAAGGCCGGCGACAATTCTTCTGGACAGGGTGTTTAACGCTTCCAAACGGCAGATATTCATAGGAGACAGTGAAATATAACGGACCCGGCAGGAATAAGTCTGTCCGTCGGTCAGCATAGATGCGAAGATTCCGTTGGCAATGACAAAGGTATTGAAGTCCTTCAGTCCCAGCGCTTGGGCGGCATACTGCATGACGTCTCCCGTGCGGAAAATCTCGCCGCCGTTTTCCAGCATTTCGCTGCCGAGCCGTGTAACCAATTCAAAATAAATTTTTTCTTTTTTGATGATTTCATCGTGGTTCATAATGATCGATATTTCCCCTTGCATATTGGTCTGAAATTATATTATCACAAAAACAGAAAAGGTGAGAAAGTATTTTTTTAATATTCTGTATTTTGAATGTAAAATATGTTATACTGTAAACGTTTGAATGGATGTGAATTTGCGAAGAGGAGGGCAAAATCCTATGGAAAAGATAAAGATATTTACAGATTCAGCCAGTGATATAACTTATGAAAATGAGAAGAGTCTGGATATTGAGATGTTTAATTTTAATATTGCGATGGGGGATAGATCTTATGTCAGCAGAGTAGACTTTAATAATGAAGAGTTTTATAAGCTGATGGGGGAGTATGACGGTATTCCGACGACATCTCAGGTGACAGCGTTTGAGTTTCAGGAAATGTATGAGAAGTTTTATAAAGATGGGTATACGGATCTGATCGGTATTCTGATCAACAGAGAAGGTTCAGCTACTTATGATAATTCACTGATGGCCTATAAGCTTTTTCTGGAAGATCATCCGGAAGCCGAAGGAAAGTTTAAGGTTCACAGCATCGATTCCAGA
>CATZYB010000155.1 GCA_958426095.1 uncultured Lachnospiraceae bacterium | reverse complement strand
TGAACAACGGCGGCGTTAGCTCTTTTAAACGACCAGGTAAAAAAAGGCGGTGTCATGGCATCTTCCTATGTGGGCGGCCTTTCCGGAGCTTTTATTCCTGTTTCAGAAGACCAGGGAATGATCGATGCTGTCAAAGCGAATGCATTAACACTGGAAAAACTGGAAGCCATGACCTGCGTCTGCTCCGTTGGTCTGGATATGATCGCCATTCCGGGAAATACAAAGGCAACTACTATCTCCGGTATCATTGCCGATGAAATGGCTATAGGTATGATCAATCAGAAAACAACGGCCGTACGTCTTATTCCGGTAATCGGAAAGGATGTCGGCGAAACGGTAGAGTTCGGCGGACTTTTAGGCTATGCACCGATCATGCCGGTGAATCGTTTTGGCTGTGATGCTTTTGTGAATCGGGGCGGACGTATTCCGGCGCCAATTCACAGCTTTAAAAATTAAAATATTAATGGGGGAATCAAAATGTCTGATATTTTAAAAGGACTGGAACCTGAGAGAGTATTTCATTATTTTGAAGAAATCTGTGCGATTCCCCATGGATCGGGAAATGAAAAGGCCATCAGTGATTACTGCGTGGCCTTTGCCAAATCTCACGATTTGTGGGTACGCCAGGATGAGGCGAATAATGTGATCATCCGAAAACCTGCATCGGCCGGTTATGAAAATGCTCCGACAGTTATGCTCCAGGGCCATATGGATATGGTATGTGAGAAAAACAGTGATATAAATTTTGATTTTGAAAAAGAGGGATTAAAATTAAAAGTCGAAGGAGACTTTGTTTCTGCGGAAGGAACAACCCTTGGCGGAGATGACGGTATAGCGGTGGCCTTTGCAATGGCAATTCTTGAAGATGACAGTCTGGGACATCCGGAACTGGAAGTTGTTATAACTACAGATGAAGAAGTGGGGATGAAAGGCGCTCATGTGCTGGATGTCAGCGATTTAAAAGCCAGCTGTCTTCTTAATTTGGATAATGAAAGTGAAGGTCAGATCTTAACCTCCTGTGCAGGCGGCATGAAAAGCCGGGCATCATTACCGGTCCGTTTTGTTGGCTGGGAAGGTGTGGACGGCGAATTAAGGATCAGCGGCTTAAAAGGCGGTCATTCGGGGGCTGAAATTCACTGTGGAAGAGCGAATGCCAATCGGCTGCTTGGACGTATTCTTTTAGAATTAAATAAAGAACTCAATGTGGGTATCCGGGAAATAAGCGGTGGCATGAAGGATAATGCTATTCCACGGGAGGCTCAGGCGAAAATCGTACTTCGTTCGGAGGATGTGGAACGTGCCAGAGAGATCAGAGACAAATTTGCTGCAGATATTCGGGATGAATTTGGCGTATCTGATCCGCAGATCAAGATCGAACTAAAGATAGAATGTGACAAACAGAAAGAATTTAAAATCTTCCATCCAACAGATATGGAACGTATATTGTTTATGTTCATACAATCGCCAAATGGTATTCAGACTATGAGTATGGAGCTTCCGGGATTGGTCGAAAGCTCATTAAATTTAGGTGTTGTACGCACAGAGAAAGAAGCCGTTTGCTTTTCGTGGGCTGTGCGGAGCAGTAAAAAGAGTTTGAAATATTATATCAGTGACCAGTTGGAATATCTGACAGAATTTCTTGGCGGTACTTATTGGTATGATGGTGAATATCCTCACTGGTCTTACCGCAGTGATTCACCGATCCGCGAACTTGTATCATCCGTTTATAAGGAAGTGACCGGAAAGGACGCAAGTATCGAGGCCATCCACGCCGGACTGGAATGCGGCCTTATTTCAGAAAAGATGCCGGAACTGGATATTGTTGCGCTGGGACCGGATATTTTTGATATTCATACGCCGGATGAGCATTTGAGTATTTCATCGGTTGAGCGGACATACCGTTTAGTGCGGACTGTTTTAAGCCGGATTAAGGCCTGATCGGTTGGATGGTGAATAACATTCTTCCGTTTTTTAATGGATTATTGCATATATTGATGATAACTATATTGTTTTGTTTGAGTATCATTGATTATCGCACGTTTAAGATACCGTCATGGACAACGGCCTGTATAGGTATTCTCGGGTTGATCTATATGTCCTTAAATCCGGTCAGCCGTATGGACGGCGTTTTTGGCTTTTTTTCCGTAAGTATTCTTCTTGGCCTGATTTATTTGCTGACAAAGGGCAGAGGAATCGGCGGCGGTGATGTCAAGCTGATGGCTGTTTCCGGACTGATGCTGGGCTGGCAGAAAAATATCCTGGCCTTTTTTATCGGCGCTGTTTTGGCTTCCTTCGTTTATTTATTTCGACGAAAGTTTTTGGAGGGACAGCCTGGAGCGTCGGACAGTTTTCACAGACTGGCCTTTGGGCCCTGGCTGGCGGCAGGAATTGTTGTCAGTATGCTTTGGGGAGAGAAGATAATTTCGGCCTATGTATCCTGGCCCGGACTCGTGTTTTAAACCCTGTTTCTGCGTTGATTTATTAAAAATGTTCTTATCGGTTTCCTCCTTGCATATATTTATAGCAGTATATGCGAGGAGGTTTTTTATGGACCAGTTTAATCTGTATAAAGATATTCAGGCCAGGACCGGCGGAGAAATCTATCTGGGAGTTGTAGGTCCGGTCCGCACCGGTAAATCGACCTTTATTAAACGGTTTATGGATATGATGGTGATTCCCAGGATTGCGGATGTACATAACCGGGAGCAGGCCAAAGATGAACTGCCTCAGAGCAGCGCCGGCACAGTGATCATGACATCGGAACCGAAATTTATTCCAAAGACGGACGTGGAAAGTCCGGTGGATGAACAGGTTAAAGTAAAAATCCGCTGTATTGATTGTGTTGGTTTTATGGTGGAGGGAGCTTCCGGCCATGAAGAAAATGGGGCAGAACGGATGGTAATGACGCCCTGGTTTAATGAACCGATCCCCTTTACCCAGGCGGCAGAAATCGGAACCCAGAAGGTTATTAAAGAACATGCTACCATTGGTCTTGTGGTGACAACGGATGGAAGCTTTGGCGATATTCCAAGACAGCATTACGTACCCGCGGAAGAAAAGGCTGTTGAAGAATTGAAAAAAATCGGCAAGCCCTTTATGCTTCTGCTCAACTCGGCTCGGCCTTATTCGGAAGAAGCCCAGAGCCTGCGGGAATCTCTTGAAAGCAAGTATCAGGTTCAGTGTATGGCTTTAAACTGTGACCAGTTAAGAAAACAGGATGTAGACGGGATGATGAAGTCTCTTTTATATGAATTTCCTGTGGCAGATATGGAATTCTATCTTCCAAGGTGGCTGGATGTGCTTCCGAAGACCCATGAGCTGAAGAGTCAGATCGTTGCCATGTTAAAGGGACTTATTGAAAATACCCGTTCCATGCGGGATTTTCGTAAAAATGAAGAATTGTTTGCTGAGCCCTGGCTAAAAAAATACTATGTGGAACAGATGGATATGTCCAGTGGCCGCATCAAAATTCACATGGAACTGGATATGAAATATTACTATCAAATGCTTTCTGAATTAATCGGCAGTGAAGTTCAGGGAGAATATGAATTCTACCAGATGATTAAAGAACTGGCTGATAAAAGGGATGAATTCAGCAAAGTAGCCCAGGCCGTTGCGGCCGTCAAGGGTCAGGGTTACGGCATGGTCACGCCAAAGGCAGAGGAAGTTATATTTGAGGAACCGGAGCTGATCCGGCACGGCAGTAAATATGGGGTCAATATTAAAGCTCATGCACCGTCAATCCATATGATCCAGGCGACGATTGAAACGGAAATCGCTCCGATCGTCGGCACTCAGGAGCAGGCAGAAGATTTGATCCGCTATATCTGCGCCAACAGCCGGGAGAGCCAGGGAGAAATGTGGAATACGTTGATTTTTGGAAAATCTGTTGGCCAGTTGGTGGAAGAGGGGATTCAAACGAAGGTGGCACGGATGACAGATACAAGTCAGACTAAATTGCAGGAGACCTTACAGAAGATCATCAATGACAGTAATGGCGGCGTTGTGTTTGTTATCATATAGAAATGACCGGGGATTATTTGCATTCTGCAGATAGTCCCTTTTTGGTTGCCTTTCTTTATTAATGATGTTAATATAAATTATGTATGCCCGCAAATATGTTTGAAACGGGGGTGAATGTTTATGATGAAAGTAACGATGTATACGGACGGGGCGGCTCGGGGGAATCCGGACGGCCCGGGCGGATATGGAACGATTTTAGAATATATTGACCCAAAAGGACAGCTCCATGTAAAGGAAATGTCCCAGGGATATGTAAAAACAACCAATAATCGAATGGAAATGATGGCGGCTATCGTAGGCTTTGAAGCATTGAACCGGCCATGTCAGGTGGATGTGTTTTCTGATTCCCGGTATTTGATCAATGCTTTTAATCAGCACTGGATTGAGGGCTGGATTAAAAAAGGATGGAAACGGGGAAAAAATGAACCGGTGAAAAATGTGGATTTGTGGAAACGGCTTTTAAAAGTATCCGAACCCCATCAGGTGACATGGAACTGGGTGAAAGGCCATGACGGTCATCCTCAGAACGAGCGCTGCGATACTTTGGCAACGACAGCGGCGGACAGCGGCGATTTAATAGAAGATAACATAACAGAGTAATGAGGGATATAATGAAAAAATCATTGAAAGAACAATTACCGGATAGATTTGCTTTGAGAATGGAAACGCTTCTGGGCAGTGAATATGAAGCTTTTCTAAACAGTTATGATGAAAAGACCTATGCCGGACTTCGTATGAATACATTGAAAATGACCCCGGAGGAATATTTGAAGCTGACCGGGCAGGAACTGGAGCCGGTATCCTGGTGTCCGACAGGATTTTATTATAATGGCGGCCGGGAGTATTCTAAAAATCCACTGTATCATGCGGGGTTATATTATATTCAGGAGCCAAGTGCAATGTTTCCGGCTCAGGTCCTTCCGGTGGAAGAGGGAGACTTTATTCTTGATATGTGTGCGGCGCCTGGCGGGAAAAGTACAGCTTTGGCGGCAAAACTTCAGGGAACAGGCCTGCTTGTTTCCAATGATATCAGTGCGTCCAGGGCAAAAGCGCTGCTTAAAAACATTGAAGCCAGCGGTGTACGGAACAGTATTGTCCTGACCGAAGACCCGAAGAATCTGGCCGGACCTTTTGCAGAGTATTTTGATAAAATACTTATCGATGCGCCGTGTTCCGGCGAGGGGATGTTTCGCAAAGAGCCGTCGATGATGAAAGCCTGGGAGAAAAATGGCCCGGATTTTTTCTCAAAGCTTCAGCGTGAAATCGTGGACAGCGGTATCCGTATGCTAAAAGCCGGAGGAATGATGGTTTACTCGACCTGTACATTTTCTGTGGAAGAAAATGAAGGAACGCTAAAATATATTTTAGATAATTACCCGGAAATGCACGTTGTTCCGATCGAACAGGAGGGCGAAGGTCTTGCGCCGGCTCATCCGGAATGGGTAGACGGACCGGAAGAAATCCGTTATGCAAGGCGGCTCTGGCCTCACCGTTTAAAAGGTGAGGGCCATTTTACCGCTCTGCTTAGAAAAGGTGGGGAACAGAGAACTGGAATGGCTGCCGCCGCAGCGTCCGGCGGGATAAAGGAACTTCCGGAAGAATTTGCCAGGTTCTTAAATGAGGGCGCCGTAAATCTGAAGTTTGATCCGGCCCGACTGATCCTGCAGGGAGATCATCTGAGTTATCTTCCGGAAAGCACACCTTCTCTTGGAAAGCTTCGCCGAATGCGTACCGGCTGGTATCTGGGAGATATTAAGAAGAAACGTTTTGAACCTTCTGGATTTTTTGCCCGGGGACTTGAACCTTCCGAATGCGATCACTGGATCGATCTGGAATTGTCCGATGCGCGTGTTATTAAGTATTTAAAGTGTGAAACGCTGGAAGTATCGCCAGAATT
>CATZYB010000154.1 GCA_958426095.1 uncultured Lachnospiraceae bacterium | reverse complement strand
TTTTTTGTTTTTCGATCAGGCGGTGTCGACAAGTTGTTTGGGGATAAAATTGAAATATTTTAGGGGTTTGCTATAATTTGATTGTTAGATAACGAGAAGGTTGAGTGGAGGTATTCTATGGAAGAGATGCGATACACAATATCAGATGCAGCGAAGATAGTAAAAGTTGAATCCCATGTACTTCGGTACTGGGAGGACGAGCTGTCGCTGGACATACCAAGGAATGAAATGGGCCATCGTTATTATACACAGCGGGAAATCGATGTATTTTGCCAGATACGGGCGTTAAAAGACAGAGGATTTCAGTTGAAAGCGCTAAAAGATGTTCTTGAGATTATGTTTGACGAAGAAAAGGGTACAAATATTATTTCTTTGGACAATGTGCGGCAAAACTTTACCGAGTCTGAAGAAAAATCAAAAAAACTTGAAGAAAAGGCACAGGGGACAGGAGAGAAGGTTCAAAAGATTGAGGAGAAAAATGTGAAAGAAACGGCAGCGGCAGAATTGGCAGAAGTACAGAGCGCTGAAGCTCCGACGGTTGTCAGCGTCAGTCCGGCTGAGAAGATGAGCCATTTTAAATACATAATGGATGGTATCGTGTCTCAGGCGCTTCAGGCGAATAATTTGAAACTGGAGGAGTCCATTGCACGTCAGGTGACAGAGCGTCTTCTGGGGGAAATGGATGCCATAGAACAGGAGAGAGAGCAGAGGGAAGAAATGCGGTTCAGAAAGCTGGATGAAGCCATACGGGGACGTCAGAGGGGTTACCAGGAGGCCGCGGCAGCGAAACTTCCGCCATATACACCGACGAAGATGAATAAACGGCGTTTTGGCCTGTTCCGGCGCTGAAGCAGTATTTGCAAAAAAAGAAAGTGCTTTGGGAAAACCCAAAGCACTTTGCTTTTTATAATTTTTTAAATTAGTCAGCCTGAGAAATAGCACCTGTTGGGCATGTACCTGCACAAGTACCGCAATCGATGCAGTCATCAGCTTTGATTTCGTATTTTCCATCGCCTTCAACGATAGCGCCTACTGGACATTCGCCAGCGCAAGCACCACAGGAAACACAATCAGAAGAAATTACATATGCCATGATAGTTACCTCCTTATAAGTATGAATATAAATCAAATAGTACTGTTAAGTTGTACGGTCTTATTGTAATACAAAAGGGCCCGGTTAGACAAGCATAACATAGCGCTTCAATGATATAATTTATCATTTAGCAAATAATATTGAAAAAATTTGGAAAATTAGCTGAGATTTGCCTGGGACTTGCAAAGCTGAAAAGAATGTATTATAATAGGCAATGATTAAAATTTCAGAAGGAGGACTTTGAAATGGCACAGGTAACAAAAGATACTATGATTGGCGATTTATTAAGAATCGACGCAGGCGTAGCGCCTATTTTGATGAGCATTGGCATGCATTGTCTGGGTTGTCCGTCTTCTCAGGGAGAAACCATCGCAGAAGCAGCAATGGTTCATGGTATTGATCCGGCAGCGTTAGTTGCAGAAATTAATAACTTCCTTGAAAAGAATAACAAATAGGGTTCAATAGAAGCAGAAAACAGCGGGAAGAAAAACTTCTCGCTGTTTTTGTGTTTACAGATTCGCCAGCTTTTGGACAGCCTTATTTTTTATCATCATTGTAAAATGTTCGTTGTAGTAAGCTACGGAAGCCGCATCAGCCGGAACGCATTCGCCGTATTCGGTGGCAATATTGCAGACTTTGTTGAACAAATGAGGCGAGGCCTTTCCCTTCGTAAGAACAAGGTAAAAACTGCCGGATTTTGAATCTTTGTATAAGGTGTTGGAGCTGCGGTATTTTTGCTGAATAACATCGGCAAACCGGCAGACATTTTCGAGATTCCGGAAGATAAACACTTTGGTCATTTCAATTGAAGGGACGCCTTCACCGGTTTTTGACTTTGGACCGGACGGCAGCGGAATTTTGGATTCTCCGGAAGAAATCTCTTTAACGATCAATTCCTCGCTGATTTTTTTAAACAAGTCCAGAATATCTGCCGCGCTGCGATAGCCGGAAAGATTATCGTCGGATTCGTCTTCGGAATCCGGTGAGTCGTCATCCAGGGATATGTTCGCCGGAGAAAATTTGGAAAAGCGGGTATCCAGTTCCTCGGGGTCTTCAACCTTGGTTACGATTAAAATAATGCATTCATTGGATACGGGGATAGCTTCGATGACTAATGGAATATCGTTTGCTTCAAATCCCACTTCCGTAGAAGCCTGAATCATCATATCACGGAACAGCCGTTTGGCTTTATCAGAACCATAAGCAAGTTCGCTCAACTTAATCTCACGGTTTACTAAATCTTCTTTATTCAGTGTACAGCGAATCTGATTTTCATTAAGTCGCTCAATCTTCATAGAAATCACTCCTTTAATGTAGGATTGAGGTTACCTACAGTATACCTATAGCAGCAGAAACTGTAAAGAGATTAAAATATTAAATTTTAAGAAATATTTGTCGAAGCCTTGCAATTGCTGCCTGTTTTTTCTTTTGATATAATAAAATATATAAGATTTCTAAGGTAATGTGCCTGACTTCCAAATCCATTTCAAAAAAATCTTTATTTTCCCATTATGTGAATTTCGGTGATAAAAAATGCCTGGCAGTATTATACTTAGCTAGTCTTATTATATGTCAAATGTGGGATATCATTACATATTTTGGGCGTGCATCTCCTTAAAAGTGGGTAAGATTTCCATAAACATTTGCCTGATAGGCTCCAATGTAGTATAATCTTAAATATAATCTGCATAGGAGTCTATCAATATGGAAAAACAAGAGATAAAGAGTTATCCGAAAAAAAGACATCCGGTGATGGAATGGATTTTTTATGGCGCGGCAATTTTTATAGGCATCGCCATTATTTGCGGATTGCTTTTTTTGAGAAATCCATTTATGATACCGACGGTGGATGCTTCGGATGAAACAGTATCCTGGCTGCCGGAGGCCGGACAGAAATATGTTCGGGTCAGTCACATGGATTTGAGGTTTACAGGGTTTTATACGGTGGATACCAATGAGGTGATTCGTGGTTATTATTATATTGGTTCCATCGGAGAACAGTCGTGGTTCGTAGAAATTCCGGCAGAAACAGATGATGCGGGGCTTTCTCAGGCGATGCCGGATCTGGTTGATATGGAATTTACGGCACAGATATCAACGGATGTATCGGTAATCTCAAAAGCGGCAGACAGTGAAGGTATGACATCGGAAGCTTACCTTGAAAACTATAATATTTCTGATAGAGTTCTTTTGACATACGATACACACCGGGAGGCGGACATTCTTTATTATGCGATTGCAGTTTTAGCGATGCTCGGTTGTTTTGTGGCAGGCAGATTGGTTATCCACGAAACATAAAAACCAAAAAGGAAGGTTAGGTTAAAGCACATGAATAAGATAAGAAGAATTATAGGAATGCTTTTGATTTCTGTAGGACTCCTCTGTATTCTTGGCGGATGTGGCATAGTTGATGATTTTCGTTCAGAGAAGGACCTGGTGGATTATAATACCACCTACGGCGTTTCCGATGGGGAGTATACGATCACTCTCAATAATGTGATGCTGGATAAGAAAGCGATCGATGATGGAGCCGGTAATGTCTATATGGATGTGAACACGGCAAATCAGTATTATAATTCAAGAATTTACTGGCAGGCGGATGAGAATATAATTCTGTATGCGACGCCGGAGGGAATGGCGGAGTATACACCGGATTCTACGTCTTATACAGTAGGAACGGTCTCTGCAGCAAGCGATATTCCTGTAGTGATCAGTCGAAACGGAATGCTTTATGTTTCATTGAATTTTCTGAAAGAGAATACGAAAATGGACAGCGCCGTGTATACCGATCCGAATCGCATAGTTACGCGGACGGAATGGGGCGAGGCTTATACAACGACGGTAAGCGGCAAGAAGGCCGCCATTCGTTATCAGGGCGGCATAAAAAGTCCTGTTTTCAGGAATCTCGAAAAGGGCGAGAGGGTCTACGTTCTGGACGACGGCAGCGGTGATGAATGGGCTCAGATAGTTACGGAGGACGGATATAACGGATGGGTTAAAAATGAAGACCTGGAAACGCCGTCCATGACGACATTGACCGAGCCGGATTTCACAGAACCGGTATTTACGAATATTTCTAAAAATTATAAGATCAATCTGGCCTGGCATGGCGTTTACAGTGAATCGGCTAACGAAGAACTAGAACAGATTCTTTCCGAAACACCGGGAATTAATACCATTAGTCCACGTTGGTTCTATTTTGAAAATACGAATGGCGATCTGACAACGCTTGGCAGCGCGGATTATGTAAACAAAGCCCATGCGGCCGGCATTGAAGTCTGGGCGATGTTTTCAAATGAGTTTACCAATTTTGACGGTGAGATGACGGATGAAATTTTATCGTCCCGGGCAAAGCGCCAGTATGTTCTGGATCAATTGTCATCCTATATTGATACTTACGGACTGGATGGCATCAATCTGGATTTTGAGATGATCGGCGAATCCGGAGCTGACAATTATATTCAGTTTGTTCGTGAATTATCGGCGTTATGCCGGGAAAAGGGTATTGTATTTTCCATTGACAATTATACGCCGATGTACTGGAGACATTATAATCATAAAGAAGAAGGTATCTTTGCTGATTATATTATTATCATGGGGTATGATGAGCATCACAGTACTTCTGAGGTGGCAGGTTCTGTGTCTTCAATGAGCTTTGCGCGTCAGGGTATTGAAGACATGCTGGAAATGGTGCCGAAGGAAAAAGTCATTAATGCAATTCCTCTGTATACCCGTGTTTGGGCGACAGATTCCAATGGATGGGTTGAATCTTTCAGCGCCGGTATGACAGAGGCTTACGGTTATCTTGAAAGTCACGGAGTAACGCCGACTTATGATGAAACAACGGGACAGGATTACGGACAGTATACTTCGGAAGTAGACGGCCGTCTCTATCAGATCTGGTTAGAAGATGAGACTTCTATCCGAAGCCGTATGGCTATGATCCAGGAATACGATCTGGCCGGAGTTGCCAGCTGGCGTATCGGCTGGGAAAGCGGTCCTGAAATCTGGCAGATTATTGCAAGTTACTTAAATTAGCGATTATCGACAATCAGCATATTCAGCTTCTTCCATCGCTTCAAATCCTGGGGCGTGAGAAGAAGCTGTTTTTTTCCTGATTGTCCCGGGGATTACCCGGAATAGTATCTGATTTGGGCTGATAATCCGTCAAATGGGTCAGAGGAATATGGAGAGCCTCGCTTATATCATAGAGTGTTTGAATGTCGACGGTGATTTCACCGGTTTCGTATTTGCTGACACTGGCGCGGCTTTTGCAGATCATGTCTGCCAATTGCTGCAAGGTCAGTCCCTGGGTTTTGCGGTAGGACCGGATTTTGCTTCCAATATGCGGAGCTGAGGCCGCCCAGGATGGTTATTTTACATCCTTTATCGCATCAAAGGCTTCGCCGATTGTCCTGATGCTTGTTTTTCTCACTGAGTGTTTCCATGGGGATTATGATTACTTATGGCTCCTATGTGGATAAAGATGTCAACCTTAGTAAAGCGATTGCTCAGATTGAATTTTTTGATACAGGTGTGGCTTTCCTTGCGGGTATGATGATCATTCCGGCCGTGTTCGTGTTTTCAGGGACAGAAGGGATGGCGTCCGGGCCAAGTCTCATGTTTATTTCTCTGCCGAAAGTATTTGCTGCGATGGGAGGCGCAGGGCGTATTGTGGGAACAGTTTTCTTTCTCATGGTTGCTGCTGCGGCAATTATTTGTCTTGGTTATAATGTTATTTTATTTTGAATTACAATTGCCGAATGGCCAGACAGGACAGATTCTCGACGTGATGGATTATATCAGTAATAGTTTTCTTATGCCATTGATTTCTCTGTTCACCTGTATTTTA
>CATZYB010000153.1 GCA_958426095.1 uncultured Lachnospiraceae bacterium | reverse complement strand
TTTATATTCTATATCCTTTTCGCGCCGATGTGTTCTCTGATGATGACCCGGGTCATGTATGCAGGCAGCGCCCTGATGCAGGTGAAAGAGGCGGCAAAGAAAATGGACGAGATTATGAGTACCCCGCCTTTAAAAGAAGCGAAACAGCCAAAGAATGTGAAGAGATCGGATGTGGAATTTAAACATGTGACCTTTACTTATCCGGGAGCCGGTGTACCGGTCCTGAAAAATATCAGTTTCTGTGTACCGGAAGGGAAAACGACGGCCCTTGTCGGACCTTCCGGCGGCGGCAAAAGTACGGCGGCCAGCCTGATCCCGAGATTTTGGGATGTGGATGGGGGCCAGGTACTGGTCGGCGGTGTGGACGTTCGGGAGATATCCACGGAAACATTGATGGACCAGGTGGCCTTTGTTTTCCAGGATACCCATTTATTTAAGGCCAGTCTTTTTGAAAATATACGGGCCGCCCGTCCTGAGGCGGACAGAGACCAGGTTGAGGCGGCGGCCCATGCCGCTCAGTGCGGCGATATTATCGAAAAACTGGCGGACGGACTGGACACGGTTGTCGGAACCGCCGGAATTTATCTGTCTGGCGGGGAGCAGCAGCGTATTGCCCTGGCCAGAGCTATTTTAAAGGATGCGCCGATCGTGGTCCTGGATGAGGCGACAGCCTTTGCTGACCCGGAAAATGAAATGTTGATTCAAAAAGCCTTTGAGACATTGACAAAAGGAAAAACAGTGCTGATGATCGCCCATCGGCTCTCTACCGTGCAAAATGCGGATGAGATTCTTGTTTTGGAAAACGGAGAAATTACCGAGCGGGGAACGAGTAAGGAATTGCTTGATAAGGGCGGAACTTATGCGTCGATGTGGAAGGATTATCAAATGTCCGCTGCATGGAAGGTTGGAAAGGGGGCGGGAGTATGATACGAAAGCTTCAGAAAATCTACGCCCTCTCAGAACAGGGAGCAAAAGACCTTGTCAAAGCAACGGCCTGGACCGTGGCGGCCAATCTGAGCTTAATGGTGCCAATGAGCATTTTAATGCTGGCGCTGATGAAAATTATCGATGCGCTGACGGAAGGCAGTGATCCGGCCGCAGGGGCATGGAAAATCGTTGGGGCGGGCGTTGTCCTGCTCGTGCTGATTTACTGGATCCACTGGATGCAGTATAAGGCGCTGTACATTGCAACTTACGAAGAAAGCGCCGCCCGCCGGATCCGCCTTGGGGAAAAGCTGCGGGAGCTTCCTTTATCTTTTTTCGGACAGAGGGATTTATCCGATCTGACATCGACAATAATGTCCGACAGCAGTTCCTTAGAGCAGATGTTCGCAAGCTATCTGCCCCAGCTTTTCGGAACGATGATATCCACAGTTCTTATTGCCGTCTGCCTGTTGATCATGGACTGGCGGATGGGACTGGCGGTCTTATGGGTAATTCCTCTGGCAGTGATTTTGCTGATCGTTTCCCGGAAGCTTCAGGACTATTTCGGCGTTAAAAATTTTTATGCCAAGCGGGCGGCTACGGATGGACTTCAGGAATTGCTTGAGACAATAAAGGATATTAAGGCATGCAATCAAAAAGAAAAATATTTAAGCGGTTTAAATGAAAAACTGAATCAGTCCGAAAAGGCAACCGTACGTTCTGAGCTGGTGACAGGAACTTGCATTACCTCAGTTCAGGCTTTTTTAAAGCTTGGACTTGCCACCACCGTGCTGGTTGGCGTAACCCTTTTTGTCCGGGGACAATTAGGAATCGAAATGTTTTTGATTTTCCTTATTGTGGCATCAAGGCTGTATGAGCCATTAAGTATTTCTTTTGGAAATATGGCGGCCGTATTTGACGGTCAGATTAAGATTGAGCGGATGCGGGAAATCGAGGAACAGCCAGTGCAGACGGGCATCAAGGATTACTCACCGAACGGGTTTGATATTGTATTCGATAAGGTAAAATTTGCCTATAATAAAAATGAAGGGGTTCTGGAAAACGTCTCCTTCACTGCAAAACAGGGCGAAGTGACAGCGCTGGTCGGACCTTCCGGCGGCGGTAAGAGTACGGCGTCCAAGCTGGCCGCCCGTTTCTGGGATGTGGACGGCGGGAAAATTACTATCGGCGGCGTGGATGTATCCACGGTGGAACCGGAAGCCCTTTTAAAGAATTATGCCATTGTATTTCAGGATGTGGTTCTCTTCCGGGATACGGTGATGGAAAATATCCGGCTGGGACGTCGGAATGCGTCGGATGAAGAGGTTATGGAGGCGGCCAGGGCCGCCCAGTGTGACGAATTTATCCGGAAAATGCCGGAGGGTTATCAGACCGTCATCGGAGAAAACGGCGCCACTCTTTCCGGCGGTGAACGGCAGCGTATATCTATTGCCAGAGCCTTGTTAAAGGACGCTCCTGTCATTCTTCTGGATGAGGCCACCGCCTCGCTGGATGTGGAAAACGAGACGGCCGTGCAGGCAGCCATTTCCGGTCTGGTACAGGATAAGACGGTACTCATTATCGCCCATCGTATGCGTACAGTCATGGGGGCAGATAAGGTTGTCGTGCTTTCTGACGGAAAGGTGGCAGAGATGGGGAAACCGGCAGATTTGATGAAACAAAAAGGAATCTTTCGGCATATGGTAGAACTTCAGACCAAAACTCAGGATTGGGCGCTGCCCGGGGCATAAAAGAAACCCGGATATCCGGACATGCGGATGATTGACAAATATGGATTTTTGTTCCTATAATAAATACATCAGTAAATAGAAAGGAACCGAATCTGTATGAAAATAACGGTTGTGGCGGTATCTGCTCCGGCGCTTTATCAATTGACACAATTTCAAAAGGATTTGAATACGACATACGGAGAGCATGTAATTGATCTCCGTATGTTTTATGTGGCGAGTGCGGGGCCCGGGCTGCTGGCCTTAGAGGATCGTATTGTGGAGGAAATCTCCATTGCGGATATTGCGATCATTGATATTATGGGGGCATCCGAATCTGTGCAGGATTTTGTACGCAAAGGTTTGAATCTGTGCCGTGGACAAAGGATTATTATTGGTAATGCCTGCAGAGATTTGAATCGTCTTGGAGCATTTTCTATGGATATGATGCAAAAGATGAAAAAAGATTCGTCCGATGCAGGGAATAAAGAAGGCTTTGGAGAACAGAAACCGAAGAAGAACGCGGCGAAAATGATGCACACCATGCGCCGTATGGCTATAATGATGGGGAGTATTGCGCCTTTTGGCATGATGAAGGATATGAAAAATCTTTTTTTGCTGATTGATTACTGGCAGCAGGCAGAACGGGAAGATATTGATTCTTTCATGTGCCTGCTTTTGCGTAATTATGGAGGTATGAAACAGCTTCCGAAGGAAAAGCCATGCAGTATGAAATACGGCATTTATTTGAAAAATCCGGAGACGAAGGAGTGTACGGAAAAATTAAAAGACTACTGGGAAAAAGAAAAATATGAAAGCGGAAAGCCGCTGATCGCTTTATTATTTTATGGTCACAGTTATCCAAATGATTTTCTTCCGGTGGTTTGTACTATATATAAGAAACTAAAAAGATTTGCCAATGTTCTTCCCATCGCTTTTTCTCAGAATGAGGATAAAGATTTGCCGAAGCTGGAAGCCTATCTGACAGAAAATGACGTTCCCGTCGATGCCATCGTAAATTTTATGCCGTTTCGTCTGGGCGCAGGACCGATGGGAGGAAATGCGGATGGCGCTGTAGAGATATTAAAACGGGTGAAGGCGCCTTATTTTAAACCGTTCTGTCTGACAAAGGTGGAACGGGAAGAATGGACACGTGAGAGCGGTGTAAATCCGGGAGAATTTTTGATCAGCATGATGCTTCCGGAACTGGATGGCGGTATCCTGACTTATCCGGTGGGCATTATGACCCGTACGGATCATATGGAATCGGCGCGTCTGGATATTACAACCATTGAACCGATAGAGGAACGGGCGGACAGCCTGTGTGAAAGGGTTTTTAAATATATTGAACTGAGGAAGAAACCAAATCAGGAAAAGAAAGTGGCAGTCGTATGCTATAATTATCCGCCGGGGGAAGATAATTTATTCGGCGGCGCTTTTTTAGATACTTTTTCTTCCGTATCCGCACTTTTAAGCGCTTTAAAAGGGAATGGATATTGTACGGAGGAAATGAGCGCGGATCAATTAAAAGCGTATTTTTGCGGCGGAGCATGCAATGAACCGAAGTGGTCTGACAGTAAAATGCCGGAGCAGAGCGGCCTTTATGAAGGCGAGTTATATCCGGTAAATGGTATTCAGAAAGGGAATGTTTTTATTGGTTTGCAGCCGTGCCGTGTTTCGGATGAGCAGGCGACAGAAACCAGCTATCATGATAAAAATCTGGCGCCGCCGAAGGCTTATCAGGCGTTTTATCAATGGCTCAGAAATGATTTTCAGGCGGATGCCATTATACATATGGGAACCCATGGAACACTGGAATTTTTGCCGGGCAAGGATACCGGCATGATGGGAAGCTGCTGGCCGGATAGTCTGATTGGAAGTATTCCTCATTTTTATTTTTATTATATGGGAAATCCATCGGAAGCGATGACAGCAAAACGGCGGAGTCATGCGGTCCTCGTCAGCTATCGGCCGCCGGAGTTTGTATCGGGCGGACTCTATGGGGATTACCAGAAGCTTAAAGAAACGATTGCCGAATACCGGGAAAGCCTTCAGCTTGCGCCGGAAAGAAGTAATGATATATTGGAAAATGTACAGGAATTGGCAGAGAGATCCGGATTGCTTCAGAAAAAATCAGAAGCGGAGGAAGATACCGGAGATCGGGGAATGAATGGGGAGACGCTGGATACACTGGACGAATTACTGTATGAGTATGAAACATCTCTGGTGCCGGATGGTCTGCATACATTGGAAAATGAAGAATTGTCCGGTATGATGGCAGCTTTGAACGGAGAATACCTGCCGGTGGCTCCGGCGGGGGACGTTTTAAAGAATCCGGATCTGCTGCCGGCCGGTCGGAATCTTGTGCAGTTTGACCCGAGACTTGTGCCGACAAAGACGGCTTTTGAGCGGGGAGCAGAAATTGCAAGACAGACTTTGGAGCGCTATGAGAAAGAAAACGGTCATACGCCGGAATCTGCGGCGGTAATATTGTGGGGGCTGGAGACTTCCAAAACTCAGGGTGAAACCATTGGTCAGATATTGTATTATCTGGGTGTGCGGATGCGGCAGTTTGAGGGCAGCTTTGATACCCGGTTTGAAATTATACCGACAGAGGAACTGGAACGTCCGAGGGTGGATGTAACTATCCATATCTGCGGATTTTTCCGGGATATGTATGCGAATCTTGTGGATAATTTTAATGAAATATTTAAAAAGCTGGATGCTCTTGGGGAAAGCGGCGAACAGAGCGGGTTTGCTAAAAATACCCATAGAATATATCAGGAGCTGTTAAAGCAGGGATATCCGGAAAAAGAGGCAAAAGAACTGGCAAGGAGCCGGATTTTCGGGCCAAAATCCGGCGAATATGGCACGTCTTTGACGGAACAGGTGCGGAAAGGGCGCTGGAAGGACGAATCGGAGCTGGCCCTGGGATTTACGGATAGCCTGTCTTATGTCTATTCCGGAACACATAAGGGTGTGAAAGCCCGGGGACTGCTGGAATTAAATTATGAACAGGTAGAACTGATGTCCCAGGTTCGGAATAATATCGAATATGAATTGGTTGATCTGGATCATTATTATGAATTTTACGGCGGACTTGCCAAAGCGGTGGAACAGGTCCGGGGCGAAAAAGCGGCGATGTATGTGGCCGATACGACCGGCAGGGATATCCGGACCAAAGACGTGAAGGCGGCTATGGAAAAAGGCATACGGACCCGGCTTTTGAATCCGAAGTGGATCGAAGGAATGATGCGCCATGATTATCATGGAGTTCAGCAGATCTCCAGAAGGTTTGAGAATATTATTGGCCTGACGGCAACCACCAATCAGATTGACAGTCAGATTTTTTCTGAATTGGAAAAATGTTATGTGGAAGATGAAAAGCTGAAAGAGCGGA
>CATZYB010000152.1 GCA_958426095.1 uncultured Lachnospiraceae bacterium | reverse complement strand
CTCTGTGAGCTACGCGAGCCATAGCAAGGTACATACCAACTTCTGTACATTCGCCTTCAAAGTTTGCTCTTAAATCTGCCATAATATCTTCCGGAGCGCCCTGAGCAACACCTACAACGTGTTCTGCAGCCCAAACCATCTCACCAGCCTGCTCTTTAAATTTGCTTGCTGGAGCTTTACATACTGGACAGACTTCCGGAGCAGCTTCGCCTTCATAAACATAACCACATACTGTACATACAAATTTTTTCATGTTAATCTCTCCTTATAAAATAAATTTTAATAGTGTATTTCTCAAATCAGTAATCATTACTGATATCATTATCATATACTACTTATACCTCTTTGTCAATAGATATTTTAATATTTTTCTTTTTCTTTACATTTTCTGCATTTACCGTAAAAATAGAGCTGATGTCCTGCAATTTCTCCCTCGTAATGTTTTCCGGCCCATTCATTCACCATCTGCATATCCATCGCCGGAAGATCTTCCACCTGACCGCAGCTTTCACAAATAAAATGATAATGGGGATCGGTCCGGGCATCAAAACGATCGCTGTTTTCCCCACAGGAAATCTTGGAAATTTCCCCCTGTTTTGCAAGGAGGGTTAAATTCCTATATACGGTTCCCAGGCTGATATTCGGATAAATCTCCCGGATAGCCATATATACCATATCTGCTGTCGGGTGATCTGTGCGGCCTTCAAGATAATTTTTTATCGCTTCTCTCTGTCTGCTATATTTCAGGGCAGCCATAGGGCTCCTCCTTTCTTATAATATTAATAATCATTCTCGTTACTTTTATTATAATAACAAAAAAGACAGAAATGGTCAAGAACCTTCTGTCTTTTTATGTAAAATTTTTTTATTTACGGTGCATGTGTACCTGATATTCATCGTAAGTATCCACATTGGCAATGATCTGACGATCATCTGCCTGGGCGATCTGTGCATTTCGATCCTTCATAAACGTACGGTCTTTGTTCAGCATGGCCGGACCGCTGACACAGCCGCCAACGCAAGCCATACCTTCAATAAAGTCTTCCGGCAAACGGCCCACTTTCAAAAGCATCAGCGCTTTTTTACATTCCAAAGCGCCATTGGCTTTGCAGACTTTCACCGGTACGTCTTCATTTCTTTCTTTGTAGGTCTGAAGTACGGCTGCCGTAACGCCGCCGGATACAGAATAATTTTTACCAAACTTACTTCCCTGCTGAAGCTCTCCGGTATAGTCGGATGGATCCACACCCTTGGCCTCCATCATAGCATAGAGTTCTTCATAAGTCAGTGCATAATCTGCGCCGCCCATTGTGATAGAATCGATGACTTCGCTCTTTTTAGCAATACATGGTCCGATAAAGACACAGAGGGCATCCGGATACATCGCCTTGATCAGCCGGGCTGTGGCCTGCATCGGGGATACAGTCGTCGACATTTTATCTGCGACCTGAGGAAAATGTTTCTTGATCATATTGACAAAAGCCGGACAACAGGAGGTTGTCATCTTTTCTCCGGCTTTAACTTTTTCTTCCAGTTCCAGAGCTTCATTTTTAGACACGAAATCGGCGCCCAGCGATACTTCAAACATATCGGCAAAGCCCAGATCTTTCACGGCTTCCCGAATCATTCCGACGGAAACATCGCTGCCAAACTGACCTTCAATAGCCGGCGCCACCATGGCATAAACCTTTACGCCATTATTCATCAGACGGATAACATCCACCATGAAGGTCCTGTCTGAAATCGCTCCAAAGGGACATCCGACAACGCACTGACCGCAGCTGATGCATTTCTTATCGTCAATCTGAACGATCATATCTTCATCATAAGAAATAGCATCCACCGGACAAGCCCGTTTACACGGACGCATCAGATCGGCAATGGCGTTATATGGGCAGGCTTCCACACATCGGCCGCATTCTTTACATTTCTTAGGGTCAATATGGGCACGGCCACTCTCAAAAGTAATGGCGCCAAAATTGCAGGCGGACATACATTTCTTCGCCATACACATCTGGCAGTTATTTGTCACGCTGAAACGGTTGATCGGACAGCCTTCGCAAGCGGCCGGAAGCACCTGGACAATATTTTTTATATTTCCGCCCGGCAGCGGTGTATGCCCTTCAGCCAGCCGTACTCGCTGACGGATAATTTCCCGCTCTTTATAAACGCAGCAACGGTAGTGCGGCGTATTCCCTGGGATAATGTTATAAGGGATTTCATCCGCACATTCCTTTAGTTTACCGTCAAAGGCCATACGGGCTACTTCACGGTATACCTCAAATTTGATTTTATTAATATCGGTCATAAATTCTCTTTTCATTTCATTCTCCTATAAGTCTGTGCCGTTAATAATATTTCACAGTTACGGTCTTTCCCATTTTTTTACATTCATTTACAAGCTGTTCCACCAACCGCTGGCGAATACTCAAATCAAAAGGCAGCGCCGCCGCCTGATAGGTTTCATTAATTGCCTTTCCGACAAATATATTTAAATGATTGCATTCTTCAATTAAAATCTTTCCAAGCCTGGCCGCCCCGTCTTTGCCGTAAAGCTGGCCAAAAAAGCCCTCATCAACTTTGCCTGCATTATAATTACTCAGTATTTGAACTGTACGATTCAGCGTTAATACGCCTTCTGTAACAAGATCCATTCCTTCAATCTCTGCCGTCGGCGGTATATCCGGATCAAAATAATCTAAAGATGCTTTAATCGGCTTATTCAGATAACGGGCAACGATATTGGAGGATGTCCCTCCGCAGACAATCTTTTTCCCCGATTTTGCCATGAATTCTTTCATAACACGGGCGTCATCTTCTTTGTTGACCGGCGGACCGGTAAACAGACTCACCGTCTTTGGCCGCGTTACCTTAATGGTAATGACGGTCGTATCGTCCCCCGGCTCTCCGTCATAAAGCATGTTGCAGCGATTGCTGATCATGGACATAAGCCGGGAACTGGAGATATTTGAAGCGCAGACATCCTCCACATAGCGGACAACCTCTGCTCTTGGCCAGCCAAAACCGGATTTTTTTCCGACTCCGGCATGAATAACGCCATCACTCATCATCACATAGTAATCGCCATAACAGACATTAAAATGATATTCCCGGATAATCTTTCCTTCAATCTCCCGCACCAAAAAAGGTACATCCCGATGATGACCGCCCCGGATCAAAATCCCGCCAGGATTGTCGTATTCAAGCAGCAGGGCTTTTCCATCTCTGTAGATCTGAAGAACGCTGAATGTTGAATAAGCCACATGACGTGTCTGACACACCGGAAGGGTCCTGGCAATGGTCGTCACACATTCTTCGATCGATGCGCCGTTTTTCAGCATAGTGCCCATGATCTTTGTTGTCAATGTGGACAGAATATTCGCTTTTACACCACTCCCCATTCCATCCGACAGAAGTAATATATCCGAATCTTCAGTTTTAATAATTTCCACCGTGTCACCGCACAGTTCTTCCTTCTTTTTATTCAGGCTTTTCCATGCGATATCCAGACTCATATTCATAAATTCTCTTCTCCATCATAAAAAATGCTGTCCCGCATTTTCGTCAGAGTGACTTTTGTCTCCGCTGTGGTCTCTCCAAGCAGTCCGGCAATTTCCTGGGCTACCATCATCTGTTTATCAATGACCTTCTGTGCAATATCCATAGCGTCTCTGCGCATACGGTCATGCTGCTCAC
Source organism: uncultured Lachnospiraceae bacterium (assembly GCA_958426095.1). Taxonomy (GTDB): domain Bacteria; phylum Bacillota; class Clostridia; order Lachnospirales; family Lachnospiraceae; genus Frisingicoccus. The sequence continues at coordinate 2,383 of CATZYB010000152.1, read as the reverse complement.
GAATTTTTTCCTCCGCAGTTATATTTCTCAAAATCCCGAGAGCACAATTCATATCCCGAATATAGATAATATTCTGCATGGTCACCAGGTTATATTGAGGATAGGTGACTTTTTTATTCATAATACTGCGCTTTTCACGGAAAACCTCTTCAAAATCTACCGGATCAATAAGATTGGCCACCGGCATGCGATAGGCTTCCTCGGCCGAAATATTAAACATGACTTCCGCCGCATTATTAAACTGGCGGATCCTCAGCTTTTCGTCCACAACAATGATCAAATTCGGAGTTACGGATAGGATCACCTCGGCCATGGAACGGGCCTGCTGATACATATAAGGAATACAAAGATTCAACTGGCCTTTATTCTGACAGCGGGCAATAGCCTTATCCCGGCAGGTCTTAAAACCGCAGGCGCCGCAGTTCAGCTGTTTTTCCGGGGATGCTTTCCCATCCCGGCGAAGCGCTTCCTGAATCTCCTCCTCTGTCGGCATGACTGCCTTGCGTGAGGACTCTGTGAATTCCTTTTTCAGAAGGATACTTTCTTTCATTTTGGCCATATCCTGTGGAAATTCCCGGATAATCTTCTGATTTGTATAAATCCGCGCCTTAAATCGGTCGCTCTCACGACCTCCGGCCAATGGGCCATTGATACAGCCGCCGACACAGGACGACACCTCAATAAAGCAATTATTGATCTCGCCTTTGCGGATACAATCAAATAATTCTTTCACCGAGTCAATCCCATCCACATAAAGCTGTTCGTATTTTCCAAAACCTTTATCTGCCTCCACAGCAGATAAAATACCGCCGCTGACGCCATACAGGCCATTAACCAGGGCATTGGTTCCTTCTCTTGGATAAAACTCACATTGATCCAAATCAATATTTTCTTCATCCAGCCAACTTCGAAGCTCCTGAAAATCCAACACCGCATCCACATAAGTTCCGCGGCATCGTTCCCGAACCGCTTCACGGCCTCTGGCCGTACAGCTTCCTATATATATAACTTTGGCATCCGGGCCGAATTCTTCTTTCAGCATCATACCATGGGCTGTCATCGGCGAAACGACCGGCGCCATATCCGGGATCATGTCCGTGTAATATTTTTCGACCAGCTCATTAATGGCCGTACAGGAGGAAGTAATAATATTATTCATCGTCCCTTCCTGAATGAGACGCTCATAAGCCTTCGTCACATGGGCAGCTCCTTCCGCTGTTTCCCGGATATGAGTAAAGCCCAATTTATGTAATGCGCCTCTCAGTTGACCCGTACCATTTTCCGTGTCTCCAAAAACTCCCAGATATGCAGGGTCCAGTGATGCGACCGTCACATGGCCTTCCCGGATATATTTCTTTGCCTTTTTCAGATCACTGACATAAATAACCGCATCCTGTGGACAGGCTTCCAGACATTTGCCGCACAAAATACATTCGTCCGCCACATAAAGCGCATGTTCATCCTTTATACGAATGGACTTTACCGGACATATACGCACGCATTTATAACAGTCTTTGCATTTTGCCGTCTTAAATCCTATTGCCGCCACTAATTAACCCTCCTGAGTACCTCATTTGCAAAAAATGTATCTACAGTTTCCGGTGAAACGGAAAACAATTCTTCATCAATCTTTACACACACGCCCTTTTCGCACTCACCCGTGCAGAAAGAGCCGTTTAATTCAATCTTGGAAGCCAGATTATTTTCCTGAATTTTTTTCTGAAGTCCCTGAATGACACTTCTGGAACCCTTCAGATGACAGGAGCTGCCTATGCAAATTGTGATTACCATGAAATAACCTCCTTAATTTCTTTTCTTAATTTTATTATAGAGTATTTATTTGTTCTGTCCAGAATTTTTCAATAATTTTCTCAATCGAATCTTTGCTTAATTTCTGGAAGGGAATCCATTCCCGCGGGAAAAGCCGCTGATAGCTGCCGTAATTAAATCTTTCATCCAGCAGCGCAATAATTCCCCGGTCCTCCTCGGAACGAATGACACGGCCCCCGGCCTGAAGTACCTTGTTCATTCCCGGAAAAAGATAGGCATAATCAAATCCCCGGCCCTTTCTTTCATCGAAATAGACCTTTAAAAGTTCTCTCTCACTGCTAATTCCCGGAAGTCCGGTGCCAACAATGATCACTCCGATCAATCGGTCTGCTTTTAAATCGATTCCTTCAGAAAATATACCGCCAAGCACGCCAAAACCAAGAATCGTTTCATGGGGCTTCTCTTTAAAATTTTCAAGAAAGGCCCGCCGTTCATCCTCGTTCATACCGCTTTCCTGTCTGAACACCTGCAGGCCGTGCCCCTCTTTCGGCATTTCTCTTTAATTAAACACCTCAATTACCTTATCCATAAATGCATTATACTTACAAAACAC
>CATZYB010000151.1 GCA_958426095.1 uncultured Lachnospiraceae bacterium | reverse complement strand
TAATGATCGAAAATGAATTTGGCGAGATTGGTATTGACGGCGGATTTTTGAAGGACGCCGGAGTTGAGATTACAGAGATGAATTCCGGCTGTATCTGCTGTTCTCTGGTAGGGGATTTCGGTACGGCGCTTGAAAAAGTTATTCACGATTACACACCGGACCGTGTTATCATTGAACCGTCAGGCGTAGGTAAATTATCGGATGTTATCCGTGCGGTAGAAGGTGTCGGAGAAAAAGTAGATATTACATTGAACAGTTATACAGCAGTCGTCGATGGACAAAAGTGTAAAATGTATATGAAGAACTTCGGCGAATTCTTTAATAATCAAATTGAACATGCGAAAACGATTGTATTGAGCCGTACTCAGAAAATGTCTGAGGATAAGTTGGCAAAATGCCTCGAAATGATTAAAGAACATAATCCAAAGGCGACCATCGTGACAACGGCCTGGGATGATATCGACGGCGATAAGATCCTGGATGCCATGGAGAAAGAGAATGATTTTGTTCTGAAACTGCTCGAGGAAGAACATGAGCATCATCATGACCACGACCATGAACATGAGCATGACCATGAGCATGAACATCATCATCACGACCACGACCATGAGCATGAACATCATCATCACGACCATGACCATGGACCGGACTGCACCTGCGGCTGCCATGATCACGATCATGAACATGGTCATCACCATGCGGACGATGTATTTACAAGCTGGGGTCAGGAGACCGCGAAGAAATTCGACAGGGATCAGATGCAGATGACTTTGGATGTTCTGGCTCATTCAGAAGATTATGGTGTGATCTTAAGAGCAAAAGGGATGGTTCCGGATACGAAGGGCGGCTGGATTTATTTTGATCTTGTTCCGGGTGAATTTGAACTGCGTGACGGCGAACCGGATGTGACCGGACGTCTTTGTGTGATCGGCTCTGAATTGAAAGAAGACAAGCTGGCAGAATTATTCGGTCTGAACTAGAACGGAGGAAAGATAAATGCAGGTTCCTGTTTATTTAATTACCGGTTTTCTCGAGAGCGGCAAAACGACCTTTATTGAACAGGTTATTTTGGAAGGGAATTTTGTTGAAGATGAAAAAACGCTGCTTATTCTCACAGAGGAAGGTGAAGCGGAGATTGAGCCGGAGCTTTTGGAGCAGTACAATGTGGATGTGGTTACTGTAGAGGATAAAGCAGATTTTACCCTGGATTTTCTTAAAAAATGTCGCAGAGAGCATCGGCCTCAGCAGGTTATTATTGAATATAACGGTATGTGGCCGGTCAGTGAGTTTATCCAAATGCAGCTGCCTTATCGTTGGGAGCTTTTTCAGGTAGTCACCACAGTGGATGCTTCCACTTTCCAATTGTATATGAACAATATGCGTTCTCTGATGGCTGACATTCTGACCTGCACTCAGATGGCCATTTTTAATCGCTGCAATGAGGAGACAACGGATATTTCTTATTTGATCCGTAATGTAAAAGTTCTTAACAGCAGAGCAGAGTTGATTTTCGAAGCAGAAAACGGAGATATTATCGATCCGGGCGAAGACATTTTGCCTTATGATGTGAATCAGGATATCATCGAGATCGATGACGATAATTATGGCGTCTGGTATCTGGATGCCCTCGACCATGGCGAACGTTATGAGGGCAAGCAGGTAATTATTAAAGGCATGGTATTCCGTTCAAAGAATTTTGACGAAGGTTATTTTGTTCCTGGACGAATGGCGATGACCTGTTGTGCAGATGATGTTACATTCCTTGGTTTTTTATGCAAGAGTAAGTTTGCATCCCGCTTAAAAAACAAGCAATGGGTTCGTGTGACGGCGGAAGTCCGCCTGGAACATCGGGATGAATATCACGGTATTGGCCCGGTACTTTATGCACGACGGATTGAAAAGGCGATCAAGCCAGAAGAAGATATGGTTTATTTTAATTAGAATATACACAAAAAGACAGGTGGTCCCGTCCAATGGTTATGAACCGATTGGGCGGGAATTTTTGTTGCTCCGCAGTAAGTTATTGACAGCTAATTATAATCGGGGTAATATGTATGGAGTAAATGAGAATATATTATCAATTAATAAGCGGAGGACTCGAATATGACTTTATCGGAAGGAATTCCGGGAATGGAATATATTGTTGAATCAACCAGGCTCAACGAAAAGGTTGGCCGCAGGCTGGAAGCGCTGGGCCTGATCCATGGTACGAAGGTAGAGGTTTTAAATAGAAAGAAAAACGGGACAATGATTTTTAAAGCCAGAGGCACTCGAATGGCGATAGGAAAGGAAATTTCCGTGGGAATTTATGTGAAGGAGGGAACATTATGAACGGACAGGTGATTAATGTTGCTTTTGCAGGAAATCCAAACTGTGGTAAAACAACGCTTTTCAATGCCTATACCGGCGCCCGCCTGAAAGTGGCCAACTGGCCGGGGGTCACTGTGGAAAAGAAAGAGGGCGCCTTTAAATTTCATGAGTATCAGTATAAGCTGGTAGACCTGCCGGGAATATACAGTCTGACCTGTTATTCAACAGAAGAAATTTTATCCCGTCAATATCTCCTGGGAGATGAAGTGGATGTGGTGGTGGATGTGGCCGATGCGTCAAATCTGGAGCGAAATCTCTATTTAACTTTACAGTTGATCGAATTGGGAAAACCGGTAGTTCTGGCTTTGAATATGATGGATATCGTTGAGGAACGGGGCATGGAGCTGGATATCCATCGTTTGCCGGAAATGCTTGGTATTCCGGTCGTTCCTGTTTCAGCGAGAAAGCGGACAGGTCTGGAAGTGCTTATGCACGCCGTGGCCCATCATCAGGGAAAGGGCAATAGCGTACCTGTGGAACACCATCATGATTTAGTATGTCAGAGTGTTCACCGTCATAATCATCACAAAGAATTTGCCATGGTTTATTCGGACGACATTGAAGATAAGATCGATGACCTGGAAGAGCGTCTGCTGGCCGATTTCCCGGATATTGTCAATCCGAGATGGCACGCTATTAAAATGCTTGAAAAAGACCCAGAAGTCATGAAAAATTATCCGATCCGTACGGATGACATAATCGATAAAAACTATGAGCATGAGATCATCAATCAGAAATACGATTTTATTGAAGAAGTTATTGATGAGGTTTTGATGAATAAGGCTCAGAAAGAGGCACGGACAGAAAAGATCGATCAGTGGATGACCCATCCGGTCTGGGGAATGCCGATTTTTTTCGGTATTATGGCTTTGGTTTTTCTTCTGACCTTTGCTGTGGGCGATTGGATTGCCGGAGGATTTGAAATTTTTATCGCCGGAGTGGCCAATGGGATTCAATATGGCATGGAAATGCTGCATTTAAGTCCAACGCTGATATCTCTTGTCTGTGACGGCATCATTGCCGGTGTAGGCGGTATTTTGACCTTTTTACCAAATATCTTTATGCTGTTTTTGGCATTGGCCTTTCTGGAGGACAGCGGTTATATGTCCCGGGTTGCTTATGTCATGGACGGGCTGATGGGAAGGATGGGACTGTCCGGCCGGGCGTTTATTCCGATGCTCCTCGGATTTGGATGTACGGTGCCGGCCATCATGAGTGCGCGAACTCTGGAGGATACGAGAGACAGGCTTCGAACGATCATGGTGACACCGTTCATGTCCTGCAGCGCCAGACTTCCGATCTACGTTTTGTTTTCAAAAATGTTTTTTGGTAAATTTGCGATGATCGCAGCGTTTTCCATGTATGTACTCGGACTTATTGTGGCTATCATCGTGGCATTGATTTACAGCAAAGTTGTATGCCGGAATGAAGAGAAAAATTGTCTTTTGATCGAACTTCCGGAATATAAATCCCCAAATGCTCGGACAATTATTATTTATGTTTGGGAAAAGATCAAGGATTATCTGACCAAGGCCGGAACAACGATTTTTGTCGGTTCAGTGCTTTTATGGCTCATTATGAATTTTGGAGCGGCAGGAATGGTGACGGATATTTCAGACAGTTTTGCGGCTTCTATTGGACGGTTCCTCGTGCCGGTGCTGGCTCCGGCCGGGTTGGGAATGTGGCAGATCGGGGTCGCGCTGATTTCCGGTGTGGCGGCCAAAGAGCTGGTTGTTTCAAGCTGCAGCGTTTTGTTTGGAATGAATATCAATTCAGATATCGGAGTTGAAAATTTTCACTATGTTCTGGAAGGTATGGGCTTCGGAAGGGTAAATGCTTATGCCCTGATGGTTTTCTGCCTGCTTTACATACCGTGTATGGCTGCTATTGCAACCATTCGCAAAGAAACAAATTCCTGGCGATGGACGATAGGTATGATGCTGATGCAGCTCATTGTTGCCTGGGGAATGGCCGTTATCGTATTCCAGGCCGGGAGTATGCTGATCGGAGGATGATATACAAATGATATGGTCTGTTATTATTGGGATTTTGCTGGCTCTTTATGTCCTGTGGGTCATCCGGCGAAAGGTTCGTCAATTTCGTGATGGAAAATTTTGTGATTGTAATAACTGTGGCGGCGGCTGTGACTGCGGCTGCAGTTCACAAGAAGGAAAAAATAAAGGGGATATCCGGTGAAAATTGGATATCCCCCCTTTGTAACTTAATAAAAGAAGTTATGGAATTTGTATACAGACCTTCCGATGAGCTGTAGATATGGGAAGTTCAGACATTTCCTCCATTGTGTAAAGGTGGGCGGAGAGCAGTTCGGAAAGGTTCTTTTCTGAAGATGAAAGCGCTTCCGGGATGTCTGAAATTTCACCAAGATAGACGTTCATATGCCAGATCCGGTGGGAAAATACATGTTTGATCTCTTTACAATATTCATAAAGCCGGACAGATAACCCGTAATTGTCATAAAACGTTTCTTCAAAACTGACGGGAGATTCGACTTCATATTGGACAAAGCCGTAAAGATTTTCCAGAAGGCCGTCCTTATTTTTGACAAGAAAATACTTATCGTCTTTTTTTAAGATGGCAGTAATATAATATAAATCTGTTTTCGATGTGTTTTTGATATTGACCGGAAGCAGACTTTCTGTTCCTGATGCGTGAGCTTCACAAAACGGACGGACCGGGCAGTGGGCACAGTCCGGATGCTTTGGGGTGCAGACGCCGGCTCCGAGATCCATCATTCCCTGATTGAACATGGAAGGGTCTGCGCCATGGATCAGCTCATCCATGAGAAGCTGATAGGCTTTTTTTGTTTTGTCCAGGGCAATATTGTCCTGACGGTTGTAAATTCTTGATAAAATACGCAGCGTATTTCCGTCGATCACACCTTTTTCCTGACCAAAAGCGATACTGGAAATGGCGCTGGCCGTATATGCGCCGATACCTTTTAGACGGATAATATCGTTAAAACTCTCAGGAAACCGGCCGTCATATTCTGAGATGATCTGCCGGGCTGCTTCCTGCATATGACGGACACGGCGATAATAGCCGAGTCCTTCCCAAAGCTTGAAAACTAAATCTTCATCCGCTTCAGCCAGAGAAAGGATATCCGGCAGAGTGTCCAGAAAACGGGTATAATAGCCTTTTACCGTATCCACCTGAGTCTGCTGAAGCATGATCTCGCTGACCCAGATTGAATAAGGATCCTGCGTATGGCGCCATGGCAGGTCACGGCCTTCTTTTTTGTACCATTCGATTAAGTTTTGTTGAAATTTTTCGATATTCATTAAATTACACATAGGCAGAGTGTAACATATTTTTCGGGATTTTTCTATATTTCGGGAAGGATTTTTCGATTAGATGGCGAATATATATAATAAGGAGGGATTTTCATGAATATTCGGGAAAAACAGGAAATATGGGAAAAAGAATATTTAAGTCCCTATGCCTCTTTGAGTCAGAATTCTCTTGGACGGGACAGGGAGGAAGCTCAGTGTGATATTCGTCCCGTGTATCAGCGGGACAGAGATCGGATCCTTCATTCCAAGTCATTTCGCAGGATGAAGCACAAGACACAGGTTTTTCTGGCTCCGGCCGGAGATCATTATCGGACACGGCTAACGCACACATTGGAAGTGGCCCAGATCGCCAGAACCATTGCCCGGGCCCTTCGGATGAATGAAGATCTGACAGAAGCTATTGTCCTTGGTCACGATCTTGGTCATACACCTTTTGGCCATGCGGGGGAGGA
>CATZYB010000150.1 GCA_958426095.1 uncultured Lachnospiraceae bacterium | reverse complement strand
TTTGCTTCAATATATTTCTCACTGACATGCTCGCCCAGAACATTACGGACAAAGGCATCTTTTTCCAGCTCTCTGGTCGCCTCGCACAAATCCTGCGGAAGGCTTTCAATGTGAAGCGCTTCCTTTTCGTTTCTGTCCATCTCGAAAATATTCCGGTCAACCCTTGCCGGAGGAACAAGCTTTTTCTTGATTCCATCCAGGCCCGCTGCCAGGCAGACAGCGAGAACAAGATACGGATTACATGCCGGATCCGGGCAGCGAAGCTCCACACGGGTTCCTTTTCCCCTGGCGGCCGGTACACGGACCAGCGGGCTTCGGTTCATCACCGACCAGGCAATGTAGATTGGAGCTTCATATCCGGCCACGAGACGTTTATAAGAATTGACCAACGGATTCGTCAGCGCAGTAATCCCCTTCGCATGGGCCAGAATGCCTGCAATAAAATGATACGCATCTTCGCTTAATTCCAATTCGCCTTCCGGATCATAGAAAATATTATGCCCGTTTTTCTGCATGGACATATTAATATGCATACCGGAACCGGAAACTCCCGACTTCGGCTTCGGCATAAAGGACGCATGTAAGCCGTGGCGCTTGGCAATAGATTTAATAACCAGCTTTAAGGTCATAATATCATCCGCCGTCTGGAGCGCCCCATTATGGGCAAAATCGATCTCATGCTGGGCGGAAGCGACCTCATGATGAGACGCTTCAATTTCAAAGCCCATATCTTCCAGATTCAATACCATATCCCGGCGGGCATTTTCTCCCAGATCCACCGGACCCAGATCAAAATAGCTGCCCTTTTCATGGGTGATCGTCGTCGGCATGCCATTGTCATCCGTATGGAAAAGGAAAAATTCACATTCCGGTCCGACCTCAAACTGATAACCCATATCCTCCGCCTGCTTAATGACCTTTTTTAAAATATATCTCGGATCCCCCTCAAACGGCTCCCCATTCGGGCGGTAAACGTCACAGATCAGACGGGCAACCTTTCCCTGCTGAGGACGCCACGGAAAAATCTGGAAGGTATCCAAATCCGGATGAAGATACATATCCGATTCCTCAATACGAACAAATCCCTCAATGGCCGAACCATCAAACATACATTCATTTTTCAGGGCTCTTTCAATCTGACTGGCTGTAATCGCCACATTTTTCAAAGTTCCGAAAATATCTGTAAACTGTAAACGGATAAATTCAACATCATTATCCTGAATCATATTGATAATGTCCTGTTTTGTATATCTTGACAACGTATTCACTCCTTTTCTAAAAAAAGGCGTACTTATACACTTAAGTACGCCTTTGTCCCATGGGCTAATCATATCAGTTCATCCCATATTTTGTCAATAGCGAAACAAAAATTGATGGCATTATTTAAGGCCGTATCACACCTTCTATGATACGGCCTTCTTTTTATTTCGGCTGCTGCTGGGTAATACAATGAATATTTCCTCCGCCATAAACAATTTCTCTTGTATGAACACCGACAACCTTATATTTGGGAAATATCTCCCGCAGCTGTTCCAAAGCCAGACGGTCATTCTCATCATCATACTGGGGCGCGATAATTCCCCCATTCGTAATAAGAAAATTAAGATAGGACGCAATACACAGCTCTCCGTCCCGTCTCGGAATCGTCCCCTGCCCATGGTCAATGGTATCGCTGCCCTGCATATAAACAGGCTTCTTCGTAAGACACAGCTTATGGACTTTAAGTTTCCGCCCTCTGGCGTCTGTTGATCCCGACAAATATTTATAAGCCGCCTGGGCCTGTTTATAAAATGGATGCTGAACATCATCCGTATAAATACAGGCCACCTCGCCCGGTTTTACAAAACAGGCCACGTCATCGATATGCCCCTTCGTCTCCTCCGGGTCAATACCGTCCTTCACCCAAAGAACCTTGTCACAATTTAAGTAATCACAGAGTGTCTGTTCGATCTCTTTTTTTGTCAAATGACTGTTCCTGTCCTTATTGAGAAGACACATTTCCGTTGTGAGAACCGTTCCTTCGCCATCCACATGAAAAGCGCCGCCTTCCAGAATAAAGCCGTCGGTCCTGTACCTGTCCACATTCTCGATTTCACATATTTTACCGGCAATCCGGTCATCCGCATCCCACGGAAAATATAACCCGTCGATCAATCCTCCCCAGGCATTAAAGGTCCAGTCGCAGGCTCTTTTTTCGCCTTTATCATTGATGAGAAAAGACGGTCCGCAGTCCCGGCACCAGGCGTCGTTGCTGCTCATTTCGATCACCCGGATATTTTCCGGCAGACGCGCCCTGCAATTTTCATATTGGCTGTAGGATACAAGCATGGTGACCTGGGTAAATTCACTGATAGCTCTAGCCACATCGGCATAGGCCGCCTGGGCCGGTTTTGCGCCAAGCCGCCAGTTGTCCGTTCTCTCCGGCCAGATCATCCACACCTTTTCCTGGGGTGTGAATTCTCCCGGCATATAAAAGCCATCCTGCTTTGGGGTTGAACCTCGAATGATTTTTGCCATAATATCTTCCTTCCATACATAATGGCCGTGTTCTTACGCGCCATGGGTCATTAATATCTGATAAAGCTCCGGCCTCCGGTCTCTGAAAATGCCCCATTCCCGCCGTTCATCCGCAAGGGCGTCCAAGTCAAATTCCGCCGTAATGACACCGGCCGTATGCCGGTCTGCCTGTATGGCCATTTCTCCATGTTGGTCGGCAATAAATGAACTTCCGTAAAATGTCATTGTTGAATTTTCATCCGACTCGGTTCCAATACGGTTTGAGGCGATGACCGGCATCATATTTGCCGCGGCATGTCCGGCCATCGCATTTCTCCAGTGAACCGATGAATCCTTTTCCAATGTGGGTTCTGAACCGATCGCCGTCGGGTAAAGCAGCATTTCAGCACCCAAAAGGGCCATCGCCCTTGCGGCTTCAGGAAACCACTGATCCCAGCAGATCCCCACGCCGATGGTTCCGTATCTGGTTTTCCATACTTTAAAGCCCGTATCTCCCGGTGTAAAATAAAATTTTTCAGCGTAGGGCAATCCATCCGGAATATGACTCTTTCTGTAAATGCCCAAAATCCTTCCGTCGGCATCGATCATTGCGATCGAATTAAACGCCGTATTCCCCACCTTTTCAAAAAAGCTGACAGGCAAGACCACTTGAAGTTCCTTCGCCACCTGCTTAAAATGCCGGACGGCCGGATTTTCTTCCACTGTTGTCGCCAGCTTCATGTATTCAAACTTTTGCAGCTGGCAAAAATAAGGCGTCTCAAACAGCTCCTGAAGCAGAATAATCCGGGCTCCGCAGTCTGCGGCCTTCCGTACCAGCCAGTCTGCCCGCTCCAAAGTTTCCTGACGATTCCATGTACATTCCATCTGGGTCGCCGCTACCTTTATTTCCCGCACACCGATTCCTCCTTACTGTCTACTCACACATTTCAAATATTTTAACGATGTCCTCTTTCTGCAACGGATAATAGGATCGGCTGGCCACGCCGCTTGTCCGTACAGCTTCCTCGGCCATTTCCTCAAATTTCTCTGAATCGATGCCAACCTCTGAAAGCTTTGACGGAAGCCCCATGGATTTAAAAAATTGTTCAGTCCTCATAATTCCCTCATTGGCCGCCGCATATTTATCGTCTCCGGTAATTCCCCAGACATTTTCCGCATACATGGCAAATCGGCCGACTGTTCTGTCACAAAGAACATAGCGCATCCAGGCCGGTGTTAAAATAGCAAGCCCCACGCCGTGGGTAATATCATAATAGGCGCTCAGTTCATGCTCGATGGGATGAACGGACCAGGCGCCGCCCTTTCCCACCGTGAGCAGATGATTAAGGCCGACAGTGCTGGCCCACATGAGATTGGACCGGGCCTCATAATTTTCCGGTTCCTTTAAAGCGACCGGTCCGTAATGAAAACAGGTCTTTAATACGCCTTCACTTAATCGATCCGTAATATAAGCTCCGTCATTTGGCTGAAAATATTGCTCAAATACATGGGAAATAATATCGACGGTTCCCGCTGCCGTCTGTTTCTCCGGCAGTGTGAAAAGATAGGTCGGATTGCACACGGAAATGGCCGGATAGAGCAATGGCGTATTTATCTCAAGTTTTTCATTGGTCTCCTCGTTACTGATGACCGCCCCCGAATTCATCTCCGAGCCGGTGGCGCTGATGGTCAGCACGACGGCGATCGGAAGGGCCTTTGTCACCTTACTCCGGTCAAGGACCAGATCCCACGGATCCCCGTCATACCAGGCCGAGCATGCGATATGCTTTGAGGCGTCAATACAGCTTCCACCGCCCACGGCCAAAATAACGTCAATGCTTTCTTTTTTACATATTTCCGTTCCCTTTCTTACGGAAGAAAGCTTCGGGTTCGGCTCGATCCCCGGAAGTTCAAAGATTTCAAAAGCTTTAAGAAGCTCCATAAGCTTATCATATAAGCCGGTCCGCTTTATACTGCCGCCGCCGTAAACAAGAAGTATTTTTTTACCATATTTCTCCAGTTCTTCCGGAAGGCCTTCAATCTGGCCTTTACCAAACCGGATATCCGTCGGCACACAAAAATTAAAATTATTCATTGGTTCCCTCCATTTAAAATGCTTTAAATCTTTGCTTTAAACCGGTCGTAGCGCAGCTCCGTCAGATCCACGTCCGTCTGTCCCGTTACAATGAGCTTCGCTAGCTGTTCGCCGGCCGCCGGAGCAATGCCGAAGCCATGACCGTTAAATGCGCAGGCCACATAAAGTCCGGGAACCTCATCGACCTTGCCTAAGGCCGGAACGCCGTCGGCAGATTTATCCATCCATCCGCCCCAGGTCCGCACGATTTTTGCTTCCGCCAGATCCGGGAAATATTTCATAATACCGCGGCAGATACATGGCGCCGTCTTACTGCTTGTTACCGGCGTTCCATTATCTTTGTTAAAGGGTTCTAACCCGGAGGAGCCTCCGAAAACAAAGGAGCCGTGCTTTGTCTGATGGCCGTAAAAATCCGCATCCGCCGTGCCGAGCATCTGGTCAAACATATGGGGCTCCGCCTCTGTAACCAGGGCTTCCAGAAGAGATGAGGACATCGGCACATCGATTCCCACGCTGGTAAGAATCGGACGGCTGTCAAGCCCTGCCGCCACCAATACATTTTCACCTTCGTATACATTATTTTCTGTAATTACCCGGCGGATTTTTCCTCTGACCGTCTGAAGCCGGATGACCTTCTCGCCGGAAATGAAATGGGCTCCGTAACGCCGGGCCATTTTATAAAATCCCAAAGTCGTCGTCAGCGGATTGGCATGGCCGTCCGTCGGACACCAGCTTGCAACAGTAACCTCCTTTGAGAGATATGGATTGATCTGACGCACCTCATCACCGTCGATCATCCGCACATCCAGTCCCACTTTTCTTGCATTATTGGCAAGGCCTGTCAGTATTTCTGCATGTTTTTCATTTTTTCCGAGACGAAGATTTCCGTCCTGATGATATTCACAATCCACCTCGAGTTCTTCGGAAAGGTGAGGCCACAGATTTTTAATGCCATACATCACGAGGGGAAGCTCTCGCACATCCCGCCCGGACTGACGAACTCCGCCGCCGTTTCTAGAGGAACCGCCGTTTCCAATATGGTCGCTGCCTTCAAGAACAATGACGCTGGCCCCCTGCTTTGCCAGATAATAGGCTGTAGCGCATCCGATGATGCCGCCGCCTATGATTACAACCTCTGCACAATTACTCATCTGCCTCGCCCTCCTTCGCTTCATTTGCAAAAATATACATTTCGATCGGACGCATCGGAACTCTGGATGTGGCCGGCTCTAATTCTGCCGGAGAAACGCCAAGCTCCTTTGCCACAATACCCTTAACCAGTTTCGAGCAGGTCTGCCCCTGGCAGAGTCCCATTCCCGTTCTCAAATATCTTCGTATTTCTGTCAGGGTAAACATACCGTCATGTACCGCCCGCCGGATCTCTCCTTTTGTAATCTCTTCGCAGCGGCAAATAATCATATCATCATCTACAGCCGGTATAAATTCACCGATATCTCTGGATCTGTCATTTACTGAATTCATTCTCTATGCCTCCTTGAAAAAACGGGTAGTGTCAAAAACTACCTGTTTTTTTGTTTCAAAATATAATAAAAACCTTAAT
>CATZYB010000149.1 GCA_958426095.1 uncultured Lachnospiraceae bacterium | reverse complement strand
TTAGTTAAAGCCACAAGTTCAAATCTAAATCTATAGTTTTTCCATACATGTCCTGCAATTTTCAGTGCATATCACTTTATTTCATCACATAGAGCCTTCGCGTTTGAAGACAACGCCAATGGTTTTTAACAGAATTTTGATGTCCATTCCCAAATCCCAGTCAGTGATGTATTGTTTATCGAGCTTGACAACTTCTTCGAAGTCGGTAATGTTGCTCCGGCCGCTGACCTGCCACATGCCGGTAACCCCCGGCTTGGTTGCCAATCTGGCCCTGTGATGAAGGTTATATTTTTCCCATTCATCCACTGTCGGAGGGCGGGTTCCTACCAGGCTCATATCTCCCAAAAGGACATTGATGAACTGTGGGAATTCGTCAAGACTCCAGTCCCGAATGAAGTTCCCCACGCCTTTTTTTACGGTGCCATCCGGCAGCTGGCGACTTCCGATAATTCGAGGATCCCAGTCCAGTTTGAACATCATGCCATCCTTGACCCGATTTTGGGCCATCAGCTCTTTCTTTCGCTCCTCCGCATCCATATACATACTTCGGAATTTATACATTTTAAATTTCTTTCCATTCTTTCCAACTCTGGTTTGAGTAAAAAAGACCGGTCCCGGGGACTGTTTATGAATAATCGGTGCCAGGATAACAAAAAGAATTCCTGTGATCAGGCAGCCGACTATGCCACCGAGAATATCCATCGCACGTTTCAGAAAAATCTGGCGCGCACTCACATAATTGATACTTGTCGTCAGGACTGTATAGTTTCCCAGACGTTCAACGAATTGTTTCTGTCCCACGAGTTCTGAAGATTTAACAAGCTTTATATGTACAACAACGCCCATCTCTGCAAATTGACTGACCAAGTTCTCCGGGTACGGTTCTTCCGAGCCGAGATTGATGAACACTTCGTCCACCCACTCCCGGCAGACATATTCAACCACCGTATCGAGATTAGCCACCACCGGGATTCCATCAACAGTTATGCCCTTCATATCTTTATTAATGACCGCTATGCCATTAATGTCAAATCCTTCATAATTATGATCTTTTATGTTCTTAACAACCCTGTCAACTCTGCCATCGGATGTAATAATGATCAGGGACCGCTTGCCCCCGCCGCTTCTTCTCTTTTCAAGAAACATTCTCCACAAAATACGTGTCATGTAACTCAGCACCGCATAGATCACGCCAAGAGCGATGAGGGTACTTCGAGAATACTGAGCGCTTTCCTGTATAAAAAACAAGTAAAAGATAGTAAGCAGGATTACGAGACAGACATGCTTAAACGTCATAGAAAACTCTTTATAATATCCGCGTTTCACTACATTTTTGAGAGACTCAAAAAACACAATAACGAGAATATCTATTGCTGTCATCACAAAGGCTACATTACGGTAAATCGGAACCGCATAAGGATTATTCATTCCATGGCGCATCATATAAGCTAAAATAAAGGCAATATGCAGACATATTAAATCCAATATAATAAAATCCAGATGTTTGATCCATCCCTGTGCGCTTTTCTTATACATCTTCCATCCTCACCATCACGTACTTATCATCCGCAATCTTTTTCCATTAAAAAGGACTATAAGATTTTTTCTATATAGTCCTTTATTCAAAATTGCCTATGCTCTTTCTTTTTTAGTCAGCGCTACAGCGCCAGCCATACAAATCACTGCTCCAAAAGCCGCCATGATCACCAGTGGAGACATTCCTGTTTTTGGAGAAGTTGTTCCGACATTTGCTGTCTCATCAACCTTGTCCAGGATAAATGCCACAGGAGATAAACTGTCAAAAGTAGCTGTTACAGAACGATAATCTACAGCGTCTACTTTAACCTTCTCCCATTCAGTTCCATTATAATGAAGTACAACGACTTTTGTGTTTTTATTCACACCGTTCACTTCAAACTCGATGGTTACTGGCATCGGTGTGCCGTCTGGAACAGAAACATCTTTCATATCGGCTACCTTCATGCCTTCGATATACTCGTCACCGATGATCTGTTTCAGGTAATCTGCATCGTCCAGCATTGCTTTTGCGGCAGTATCTGTAACTTCTTCCAAAGTGACCTGTACAGTGTTTCCGTCCGCATCTGATGTTTTTCCGCTGATGACGATACCCTCTGCAGATGGGCTTTCAGCCGCGAATGCGCCCAGGCTCATGCTTAAAGCCAATACTGCTGCTGCACAAATTCCTGCCAGTCGTTTAATTTTTTTCATATGCTTTCTCTCCTTTTTATTTTTTATAACTTATCTAACTTTGCTCTATTTTACCACATTTATTTTTCTTTATAAAGCATTTTTATTAATACATCTGATAATTTTTTTACATCTACCACATATTCATCATGGCTTATTCCTTCCCGTGTCTCCCCGGGAACCTTTATGTAAATATCATCAAGTGTGTAAGAGGAATATTCTTCCAACTGGTCCACAGTCAGATCGGTAGTCATATAGGGCTGGCCGACGTTAAATAACGTATCAACGATCGATGAGTTTTCAGAAATTTTTTCTTTCAAAAGACTCACCAGCGCTTTTAGAAACTGATTTTGGCGTTCCATACGGCCGTTATTGCTTCCAAATTCTTCAATATCCCGATATCTGACGTATTTTTCCGCCTGACTTCCGCTCAATGTCAGCGTTGTTCCTTTCACAAAGGCTTCATCAATGGATGTGTAATCCTCCGGTATGGTAATCTCTACGCCGCCAAGAACATCATTGATCACCGATATACCGTCAATGTTTAATGCCAGATAACCGTGAATAGGAATATCGTTCAAAAGATTCCCTACTGCTTTTTTCATAAGCCAACAGCTCCGTTTTTCTCCGTCACCATAGGCGTACTGCAGCGCAAGCTGCATTTCTTCTGTTCCCACAAAATTGCCGGACATATCGTAAATATCCACGTCCGTCATAGAATCTCTGGATATATTCAACATCACAGCCGTTTTTTCTTTTGTATTTAAAGACAAGAGTATAATACAATCCGCCTGGCCTCCGCGGCCTGCATATTCCTGAACTTCCATGGTTTCATCTTTTTTATCCACGCCCATAAAAAGAATATTGCGGATATCCGTATTATAAATATAGGTTTTCCCATCCACAGTAATTTCTGTTCCGGATAAAGAATTTTCAGATTTCCCTTCAGAATCTTCATATGTAAAATCATCCGAATCTTGACGGCTTACCGTTTGGGCATCTCTTGCTCTCAGAAAAACGAAAACGCCGGCAGCAATAACCAGAACGGCACATATCGCTGCCAATATAGTCATTATTTGTCGATTATTCTTCATTGATTAAGACCGCCTCTACTAAAAAACGATTTGACGGCTGGGCAGCAATACACGTACTCAATGTCACTATTTTACTGTCAGCCGTGATCTCCTCATCTGTGTTTCCGATCGAGTCCAGATACGCCTCCCTTTCCTGATCTTCTGAAAAATCAAAGTTTCCCATAATGTGTCTGTCATCATAGGTGAGAGACATAAAGATCCGATAGGTCAGCTTATGCTCCGGTGTATAAATGATTAATGTCTCATGATTTTTCAGATAATCCGGATCCGCAAACTGATGGAGGCCTCCAAACATGGATCCGTCTTCCATGTCATGACCATAGATCAGTGTATTGAAATCCTGAAAATCCTTTGAATTAACACCTTCAGTATAAATGGATCCCGGATAGCCGGCCATACCTTCAATCGTATGATTCAGATAATAGCTGTTATCCGACGCGCTTTGCACGATCGGATAAGCCACGGATGTCCCCGGAATTTCGATCCAGGCATAAATCTCCGGATTGATTTCCCAAAGCTCCTCAAAATTCACAGGAATTTCCGGTTTCTCCCCGCTCTCTGCCGTCTCTGTCATCTCTTCAGTCTCATTTGCAGCCAGAGTCTGTGTTTCAGGCTGGCTCTGCAAATCTTCATAGATTTTTTTATTTTCCTGAAGCTTCATATAATAATATGCAAGGAAACCGATACACAATCCGGCGCCAATAATACAAAGTATAAATAATGTTTTTCGCAGACTGCTTTTCATTTAGGCCGCCTTCTTTCCAGCCTTTTTCTTTTTGGAAGATTTTTCACCTTTATTCAATGGAATTGAGGCAAGAGCGTTTAATTCCAGATACTTTACAATATCTTCTTCACTCTTGATCCGGTCATCAAAAAGATAATTTAACACGATAACAGCCATCACCAGAAGGGCCCCGGCCAGACCTGCGATCAATGTGTTTTTCTTCACACTCGGACTGATCGGATATCTTGGAACGACAGCCTCCTCCACCGTACTCGGTTTATCGGTCACCATAACCGCCGCGATCTGCTCTGCCGTCGCATCAGACATGGCGTTGGATATATCCCGGGCTAACACCGGGTCGGGATTTCTGGCAGAAATCTTTAAAATCTGTGTATCCGTCGGATTTGATACGGTGATACTGCCGACTAAAGTCTCATATTCCGTATCAAGACCTAATTCATCAATAACCTTTTCCACTACCGGCCGGCTTGTTGCCAGGGTTTCAAAATCGACAGTCAGCTGCTTGCCGAGCTGCAGATCCAGCGCCGAGGATATACTGGTCGTCTTCGATAATATGTAGATCATCGACGACGCCTCGTACTGAGGCGTCACAAAAAGTTTTGTATATCCAAAAGCTGCGGCGGCAAACACCACGGCACAGCCGATAATAAGCCACCAGCGCTTAAGCATTAATTGAAAGACCTCCACCAGGTCAATTTCCATCTCGTCGTCTTCTCTGTTATCACTGTACATTCTTTTTCACCACCCTACTCTTCAAGATATTTATCAACTTCTTTGCCATAATATTTACCATAGTATTTACCATAGTAACGACCATAGCTGCTGTTTTTTACATCGACTTTGTTTAAAATAACACCCAGGATCGGACAATTGGCCCGTTTTAACTGCTCGATCACTTTTTTTGCAAAACGCCGACTCACTTCATTGGCTCCGATGACCATGATCGAACCATCGCATTCATTTGCAATGACAGCGCCGTCAATCACACTTCCTAAAGGAGGCGTATCGATAATAATATAGTCATAAACTGTTTTTAGCTTATCCATGGCGACTTTAAAATTATTTGTTCCGAGAAGCTCGGCCGGGTTCGGCGGTACCGGTCCGGCAAAAATGATATGAAAATTATGTATATTTGTTGAATAAACAATGTCTGCAAAGGAACTTTGTCCCGATAAATAATGACTCAGGCCCCTGACGCCTTGCGACACCTGGCATCTCCCCACAATGACCGATTTTCGAAGATCACCATCAATAAACAATACTCTTTTCCCCGATTCAGCCAAAGATTTTGCCAAATGGAGACTGATTTCAGACTTTCCTTCCGATGGTGTACAGCTTGTAAGCGCAATACTTCGAACATCTTTTCCGCAAAACTGCAGATTTGTCCGAAGCGTCTTATAGGCTTCTTCACTCCGCCGATCTAATGACGGTATTTTAATTTGTATGTTCTGCATCTTTTCTTCCCCTTGTTAATCGATAAACGTATCTGAAATAATTTTCCCTGGATTCACCACAGATAACTGCAGTGCATAATCCTTTCCATATTTTTTTGCAATATAGTCCACTGTTTTGAAAAGAACCGGAGACCTTTTTTTTGTGTCGTGCCCATCACTGGCCACAAAATGAACGAGTCTGTTCTTCAACAGTTTATGGGTGCAGCTTTTACACCACCATCCATTCCCCCCTGTAACACTTTTGGCATTCACCTGTATGTAAATTCCCATACGAACAAGTTCCGCCACATAATCAATATTTTCCGCTAACCGCCTGCAGCGCTCCGCATGAGCCAAAATCGGCCAATAGCCTTCCATCTGAACAGACTGCAGTCCCTGCCTGATCCGGCTGTAATCATCCTCCGGCCGAAATTCTATCAGCGCATAATGCCCGCCAGCCATGGTAAACGCATTTCCACAACGAATCTCTTCTTCCAATCCATGATGATATGTTAGTTCCTGTCCAAGAAACAATTCCATTTCGGGATAGTTGTCCTTTGTCCAGCGCATCAATTCACGAAAGTGAAAAATAATGCCATCTTTGGAAGCTTTTGCTCGGCTTGTTCCATAATGAGGTGTAACAATGATTCTTCGAGTATCGTCATTATAAGCAAGACGAATCATACCCTCAGCCTGAGCCATACTCTGAGCCCCATCATCCACACCGGGAATGATATGACAGTGAATATCTGTAAAACCGGTAATACTCAT
>CATZYB010000148.1 GCA_958426095.1 uncultured Lachnospiraceae bacterium | reverse complement strand
GAAAGCTCTGGCAGAAACCGATGCGACAACAATCATCGGCGGCGGTGATTCGGCTGCTGCTGTAAATCAGCTCGGATTTGGCGATAAGATGACCCATATTTCCACCGGCGGCGGCGCTTCCCTTGAATTCCTTGAAGGTAAGGATTTACCGGGCGTTGTTGCGGCAGATGATAAATAGGAGAGGAATAGAAATCATGCGTAGAAAAATTGTTGCAGGAAACTGGAAAATGAATATGACGCCTTCCCAGGCTGTTTCTTTAATTGAAGAATTAAAACCACTCGTTGTCAGTGAGGATGTGGACGTAGTGTTCTGTGTGCCAGCCATTGACATCATTCCGGCGGTTGAAGCTGTAAAAGGAACCAATATTCATATCGGCGCTGAAAATATGTACTTTGAAGAAAAGGGCGCGTTCACTGGTGAGATCGCACCGGATATGCTCACCGATGCGGGTGTGGAATATGTTATTATCGGTCACTCAGAGCGCCGTGAATATTTTGCAGAGACAAATGAAACGGTAAATAAGAAAGTATTAAAGGCTTTTGAACACGGCCTGACACCGATTATCTGCTGCGGTGAATCCCTGACGCAGAGAGAGCAGGGTATCACTATTGATTGGATCCGTCAGCAGATCAAGATTGCTTTCTTAAATGTGACTGCGGAACAGGCTGCGAAAGCCGTTATCGCCTACGAGCCGATCTGGGCTATCGGAACCGGCAAAGTGGCTACGACAGAACAGGCTCAGGAAGTTTGCTCTGCCATCCGTGCATGCATTAAAGAGCTTTACGGAGAAGCGGCAGCAGAAGCTATCCGTATTCAGTATGGCGGCAGCGTGTCTGCATCCAGCGCACCGGAGCTTTTTGCTCAGGCCGATATCGATGGCGGTCTTGTAGGTGGCGCCAGCCTTAAAAAAGATTTTGGAGCTATTGTAAATTATAAATAACGCAATAAAAAATGGTCCGGCTATAGATTTTTATAGCCGGATTATTTTTTTCTAAAATATCGAAAAAAAGTATTGACTATTTGCACGCATGGCATATAATATAAATATATGAACAATTAATCATATGAATTTGTTTTAAGGAGAGATATATTATGAAAAAGAAGTTTAAATTGATCGATCTGGATTGTGCTAATTGTGCTGCAAAGATGGAAGATGCCATCAAGAAGATTGACGGTGTGGAAGATGCCAATGTAAGTTTCATGACACAGAAGATGACTATTGTGGCAGAAGAAGATCAGTTTGACCGGATCATGAAGGAAGTTGTCAAAGTGTGCAATAAAGTTGAGCCGGACTGCCAGATTGTTTTATAGTGGAGGCAGGATATGACGAAAAAACAAAAAAATATGCTGGCCCGTATTATCGTGGCCGCCGTAATTTTTGTGCCGCTTTTCGTTGCTGAACATATGGGGAAGCTTACCTTTCAGTCAGAGCTGCCGGTAAGCTTCTTTTTATATTTAGTACCGTATGTCATCATCGGTTGGGATATTGTTTATAAGGCGGTACGCAATATTGCTCATGGACAGGTATTTGATGAAAACTTTCTCATGTGTGTGGCAACCTTCGGCGCCTTCGGCGTCCGGGAATACGAGGAAGCCGTGGCGGTTATGCTGTTCTACCAGGTGGGAGAACTGTTCCAGAATTATGCGGTAAACCGTTCCAGACAGTCGATCACCGAATTGATGGATATCTGTCCGGAATATGCCAATATAGAAGAAGACGGAGAATTGAAAGAAGTGGACCCGGATGATGTAGAAGTCGGGGATACGATTGTTGTTAAACCCGGTGAGAGGATTCCTCTGGATGGTATTGTCATTTCCGGAAGCTCCTTTGTGGATACATCGGCGCTGACCGGTGAATCGGTTCCACGCCAGGTTTTTGAGGGCTCGGAAATCATCAGCGGCTGCGTCAACGGCAGTGGACTTCTTCGGGTTCAGGTTACGAAAGAGTTTGACGATTCCACCGTTGCCAAAATTCTTGAACTGGTGGAAAATGCCAGCAGCAAAAAAGCAAAGGTTGAGAACTTTATTACGAAATTTGCCCGGTATTATACGCCGATCGTGGTTGTCGCTGCGGTAATCCTGGCTGTAGTACCGCCATTGGTCCTTGGCGGCGGCTGGAGCGACTGGATAGAGCGTGCCTGCAGTTTTCTGGTTATTTCCTGTCCATGTGCGCTTGTCATTTCGGTTCCGCTTGGTTTCTTCGGTGGTATCGGCGCTGCATCCAGGGTCGGAGTCCTTGTCAAAGGAAGCAATTATCTGGAAGCCCTGGCTCGGATGGAGACCATTGTTTTTGATAAGACAGGAACTTTAACCAAGGGTGAATTTACCGTCACGGGCGTTTATCCAAAGAATGCTACAGAGGAAGAACTTCTTGAAACAGCGGCATTGGCTGAGAGCTATTCGGAGCATCCGATTGCAAATGCGGTCAAAGCCGCCTGTACAAAATCTCTATTGATGGAGAGGGTTTCCGATACGGAAGAGATTGCAGGGCACGGTATACGGACAAAAATTGATGGAAAACTTGTTTTGGCCGGAAATGCCAAACTAATGAAGTCGGAGCATATTGTCTATGAAGCGAACTATGATATTGGAACAGTGATCTACGTGGCTGTGGATGGACAGTATATAGGTTCTATAGTTATTGCGGATCAGGTAAAACCGGAAGCAAAAGAAGCCCTTGCAGCTTTGAAGGCCAGCGGCGTCCGCCAGACAGTCATGCTGACTGGTGACAAGGCTGAAGTCGGAGAGGCAGTGGCTAAGGAACTTGGCATCGATATGGTATACGCCGACTTACTTCCGGCGGATAAAGTATCTAAAGTAGAAGAGCTTTTAAAAGGGCTTTCAGAAAAAGAAAAGCTGGCCTTTGTCGGCGATGGTATTAATGATGCTCCTGTTTTGTCCAGAGCAGATATCGGTATCGCTATGGGAAGCATGGGCTCGGATGCGGCTATTGAAGCGGCGGATGTTGTACTGATGGATGATAATCCGCTGAAAATTGCATCAGTCATTCGAATTGCAAGAAATACTTTGAGAATCGTTACACAAAATATCGTATTTGCCCTGGCGGTGAAAGCGATCATCCTTGTTTTAGGCGCCATGGGTATTGCAAATATGTGGGCGGCGGTGTTTGCCGACGTGGGTGTTGCCGTCATTGCTATTTTAAATTCTATGCGGGTAATGAAAATGAAATAAGTCACAAAGGCCTTGTATTTTTACAGGGCCTTTGGTAATATAAGGGTGCTGAATAAAAAATTGGTAAATATAAATAATATATGATTATCAGAAAGAAAACAGGTGAAAGATATGAGAAAAAAACCAACAGTGTTAATGATTCTTGACGGATATGGTCTGCGGGATAAAGCAGAGGGAAATGCGGCTGCAGAGGCAAACAGTCCGGTACTTGACAGCCTTAAAAGAGATTATCCTTTTGTTAAGGGCTATGCCAGCGGCATGGCCGTGGGTCTTCCGGAAGGACAGATGGGAAATTCGGAAGTAGGGCATTTAAATATCGGCGCCGGCCGTATTGTCTATCAGGAACTGACCCGGATCACCAAAGAGATTCAGGATGGGGATTTCTTTAAAAATGAAGCTCTTTTAGCGGCAGTGAAAAATTGTCAGGAAAATGATTCTTCGCTTCATTTATACGGCTTGCTCTCCGATGGCGGGGTTCACAGCCATAATACCCATTTGTATGGCCTTTTAGAGCTGGCAAAACGTGAAGGTCTTAAAAAGGTTTACGTTCATTGCTTTTTAGACGGACGTGATACGCCTCCGGCGTCCGGTAAGGATTATGTGGCAGAGCTGGAAGAAAAGATGAAAGAGATTGGCGTCGGTGAAATTGCTTCCGTTTCCGGCCGATATTATGCCATGGACAGAGATAACCGGTGGGAACGGGTTCAGAAGGCCTATGATGCTATCCGTCGTGGTATTGGAGAGAAGGCAGAGGATGCGGTGCAGGCTGTAGCGGATTCCTATGCCAAAGAAGTTACCGATGAATTTATGATTCCGACGGTGATTATGAAAAATGATGCGCCGGTGGCTACAGTCAATGATAAGGATTCGATTATTTTCTTCAATTTCCGTCCGGACCGGGCAAGAGAATTGACCCGTGCTTTCTGTGCGGATGATTTTGCGGGCTTTGACCGGGGCGAACGGGCAGACGTGGTTTATGTCTGCTTTACAGAGTATGATGTGACGATTCCGAATAAACTCATCGCATTCCACAAGGTTTCGATCGATGAGACTTTTGGCGAATATCTGGCGGAACATGGTATGACCCAGGCGCGTATCGCTGAAACAGAAAAATATGCCCATGTGACATTTTTCTTTAATGGTGGTGTGGAAAAGCCAAATCCTGGCGAAGATCGGATCCTTGTTAATTCCCCTAAGGTGGCAACCTACGATCTGCAGCCGGAAATGAGCGCTTATGAAGTGTGCGACCGCCTTGTGGAAGCTATTCATTCCGGAAAATATGATGTCATCATTATCAACTTTGCCAATCCGGATATGGTTGGACATACGGGCGTAGAGAGTGCCGCCATTAAAGCGGTTGAAGCGGTTGATGCCTGTGTCGGCCGGGCTGTCGAAGCGCTTAAAGAAGAAGACGGCGTTATGTTCATCTGTGCTGACCATGGTAACTGCGAACAGCTGATCGATGAAGAAACCGGCGAACCATTTACGGCACATACAACAAATCCGGTGCCATTCATTCTCGTCAATGCAGATCCGTCCTATAAACTTCGTGACGGCGGCTGTCTTGCCGATATTGTTCCTACTTTAATTGACTTAATGGGTATGGAACAGCCGAAGGAAATGACTGGAAAATCACTTTTGATTAAATAGTTTCAAAATATATCTTTACTATTTGTCAAAAACATGCTAAACTGTTATGAGTGATTTAGGAGGTGTATCGAGGCGATGCTGAGAACAATCGTAACAGTCGTTTTCATTGCGATTTGTATTGCGTTAGTTATATTGGTTATGCTCCAGGAAAGCAAGTCCAACGGCCTGACAGGAACCGTCGGCGGTATGGCAGATACTTACTGGGGAAAGAATAAAGGACGTTCTATGGAAGGAAAACTTGTAAAGTGGACAACCATTCTGACCGTTGTATTCTTTGTTTTAACCGTCGTTTTGAATATGAATTGGTAGAATAGAATTGATATTTAAGGATAACACTCTTTCTAAAGGGTGTTATCTTTTTTTTCGGGGCCAGCTTGGCTTCTGAGATTTATGTAAGAGAAGGAGGTGCGCCGATGCACACAGAAATATATAAAGCACGAAAAGCGATCATCTTAGAGTTTATGAAGGATTCCCACTATCGTCCGATGAAATTGAAGGAAATGTGCAGTATTTTGGGAGTGCCGAGAAGGGAACGGGACGAATTGAAGCTTGTTTTAGATCAGTTGATTTCGGAACGAGAAATTGATATAGATTCAAAAGGCCGTTATAAAGTAGCGGACCCGGAACTTTTGACCGGAATTTTTATCGGTAATACAAAGGGATTTGGGTTTGTTCATGTGGAAGGTATGGAAGAGGATTTTTATGTATCGGAGGACAATACACTGGATGCTCTGCATGGCGACGAAGTGGCCATAAAAAAAATATCCGATGAGGAACGCGGCCGACGAAGCGAAGCGGTCATTGTCAAAGTATTAAAACGGGCCAATGAGACGGTCATCGGTATATTCCAAAAGAGTAAAAACTATGGTTTTGTTATCCCGGACAATCAGAAAATCGCCAAAGATGTATTTGTCGATAAGGACCATACCATGGGAGCAGTCAATGGTCATAAGGTCGTTGTCCGGCTGAACAGCTTTGGTAAGAAAAATAAAAATCCGGAGGGTGAAATTATTGAAATTCTTGGTCATGTCAATGACCCGGGGGTGGATATTTTGTCGATTGTCAGGGCTTACCATCTGCCGGAACAATTTCCGGAAGAAGTGATGGCACAGGCCGCCTCTATACCGGAGCAGGTCCTGCCGGAGGAATATAAGGGTCGCAAAGATATAAGAGGATGGCAGACGGTGACCATTGACGGGGAAGAGGCAAAGGACCTGGACGATGCCATAACCATACAGAAAAATGCAGACGGACATTTTATTTTGGGTGTCCATATCGCTGACGTAAGCCACTATGTTAAAGAAGGTTCGCCGCTGGATAAGGAAGCTTTGAAACGGGGCACAAGCGTATATCTGACAGACCGGGTCATTCCGATGCTGCCCCATAAGCTTTCCAATGGCATCTGCTCACTGAATGCAGGG
>CATZYB010000147.1 GCA_958426095.1 uncultured Lachnospiraceae bacterium | reverse complement strand
TGAAATACCCGACGGTCCTTAATGATGACCGGACGAATCTTTATCTTCTGAATGTCCCCGGCATTTTTCCGATTGCTCAATGTCATGTCAACTAATTCCCAATTCAGAACGGCATCTAAAATTTCTTCTAATTGTTTCATAACAAAATCCTTTCTGAAACATTGTACCACAGCCATTCCGACTTCACAAGGGGGGCGGCATTCGCCGCCCCGCGCCCTAACGTGGATAAAGTCTCTGCTTAAATTCTCTGCGGCGGTTTCTCCGATAGCAGATTTCATCATAAAGCAGACTTGACAGCAGCGCCCTGCTCCATTCCTCCGGTTCCGGCCGGCCGGCTCTGGCATATGCCTTATCTGCCAGGTGATTCATTGCCGTAATATCCGGATATTCATCATATATACAGCTTCCGTCATATTCTTCTTCATCGCATACATCTTCTACCCAGCGAAGCATCTCCCTGTTCTGCTTCGGACACATTTTTTTCATGTAATCCCTGTCCTTCAGGAACATATCTTCCTGAGTCCATGGGCTGTCGCCAAATACGTCATACAGATTCATTTGGTGAAGATTTCGATAGTCCATAAGCGCCTCCCATCATTGTTCACGATTATGATATGCTTATTTTCACAGTAAGGTTCCGCACCTTCCCATCTTTTTTACATAGATTAAACTAAAGTTCCTTCAGGTGATTTTATGAATAGTGATTATTTGGGCATACTTGTTAATAAATCCCATCCCCTGGCCGAAGATTATGTACCCTCAGACCTGGTTCCGGTAAATGTTCCCTTTGCCTATATTGGTGACGATCCCCGCAACTATATGCGGGAACCTGCGGCCCGCGCCCTGGAAAATATGTTCCGTGACGCACAGTCCGAGGGTCTGAACCTTATCGGCGTCTCCGGTTATCGTTCCTATGAACGTCAGAAAGATATTTATGAACAAAATCTGGCAGTCAAAGGCGAGGCCCTTACTTCCCTTTATTCTGCCCGCCCCGGAACCAGCGAACATCAGACCGGCCTTGCCATGGATATATCTGCCCCTTCGATCCGCTCCGCACTGACAACAGATTTTGAAAACACTCCGGAGGGAAAATGGCTCCGCGAAAACGCCCCGGCTTACGGTTTTATCCTGCGCTATCCCGCCGGGAAAGAAAACATTACCGGATATGCCTATGAACCATGGCATTTTCGCTATGTCGGTAAAAATCTGGCCGCATATTTAAAAAGGGAAGGTTTGACGCTGGAAGAATATTATCAGCTTCTTGCATTATGACATACAAATCGTGTATGATAGAATATAGAGTTTTTATATTGGAGGTATCGTTTCCTATGGTACAAAAGAAAAATATCAAATCCCGTCAAAGCGGAATTCTTGTTCATCCGACTTCCTTTCCGGGACCTTTTGGAATCGGCGACCTTGGAAAGGGTGCTTATGATTTCATCGGCTTTTTAAAAGATGCCGGACAGACACTCTGGCAATGCCTGCCATTAGGTCCGACCGGCTTCGGCGACTCTCCGTATCAATCATTTTCCTCCTTTGCCGGTCAGCCCCTGATCATCAGTCCCGAGAAATTGATCGAATGGGAATTACTGACCGAAGAAGACGTAAAGGATGCGCCGGAATGGGATGAAAAGCATATCGACTACGGACCGCTCATTGAATATAAAACCGGCCTTTTAAAAAAAGCCTATGTAAATTTTCAACACACGCCGATTATTTTATTGCTGGATGAATTCCGTGCCTTCTGTGAAAAGAATGCTTTCTGGCTGGTGGATTATGCTCTTTTTATGGCGCTGAAAGACGCCCACGACGGCAAATCCTGGACCGAATGGGAAGAAAAATATAAATTTCCGACAATGGCCGCCAGGGCTGAAGCTATGGCCGAATTAAAAACATCCATTGATTATTACCGTTTCATTCAATACATTTTCTTTAAACAGTGGGAAGAACTCAAAGTTTACGCCCACTCAAACGGCATTGAGATCATCGGTGATATTCCTATTTTTGTTTCACCGGACAGTGCGGATGTATGGGCAAATAAAGAACTTTTCCAACTGGATGAAGAGGGTTATCCAACGGCAGTCGCCGGAGTCCCGCCGGATTATTTCAGCGCTACCGGACAGCTCTGGGGAAATCCCCTCTATGACTGGGACGCTCATAAAAAAACGCATTACCAATGGTGGATCGCCCGAATACGTCATCAACTGACTTTGACAGATTTACTGCGTATCGACCATTTCCGTGGTTTTGAAGCTTACTGGGCCGTCCCTTACGGTGAGGAAACTGCTATCAATGGCCAGTGGAAAAAAGGTCCGGGAAAAGACTTTTTTGATCATATTCTTGAAGCTTTCGACGGTCCACTGCCAATCATCGCCGAAGATTTGGGCGTGATCACTCCGGCCGTGGAAGCTCTCAGGGATGATTATGGACTTCCCGGCATGAAAATCCTCCAATTTGCCTTTGACGATATCAAGGATAATGACTATCTGCCTTACAATTATAACGAGAATTGTGTCTGTTACACAGGTACTCACGATAATGATACGACCCAGGGCTGGTATCGTCAGGCTTCTCCCGAATCCCAGGATAAGGTGCGCCGCTATTTAAGCTGTGACGGCAGCAATGTTCATTGGGATTTTATTCGGCTGGCTCTGGGTTCCGTCGCCCGCTATGTCCTTTTCCCTCTTCAGGATGTTTTTGGTCTGGACAGTTCCAGCCGCATGAACACCCCTGGAATCGGCCAGGGCAACTGGGCCTGGCGCTATCTTCAGAAACAACTGAATACGGGCACGGCCGCCTATTTAAAAGAACTGTCCGAACTGTACGGACGCAACCAGACCCCGGCGACCGAATCTGAGGAGGTGCATCGCCCATGATCCGTTTTATCTGCGTTATTATATTTTTACTTCTGTTCTCTGTTATCAGCCTGCCAATGTATCTGGTCGTCAATATTATCGGCCATTTCAGTCCGGCGAAAAAGGCAACTGTTTCCCAGAGTTTTGTCGTTTGGGGATTTAAGATGGTATTATGGGCCAGCGGAACAAAGCTTGTGGTTGAAGGACAGGAAAATGTACCGGAAGATACTCCGGTCCTTTACGTGGCCAATCACCGGAGTTACTATGATATTCCAACCTGTTATACGCTGGTGAAAAACAATACCGGCTTTGTCTCCAAAAAAGAAATGGAAAAAGTCCCGTGCATCAGCCGTTGGATGCGTTACATTAACTGCCAGTTCCTGGACCGGGAAAATGTTCGTGAAGGCTTAAAAACAATACTCACCTGCATTGATCTGATCAAATCCGGAACATCGATATTTTTATTTCCGGAAGGCACACGCGGTCTTGGTAAAGAAATGATCCCGTTCAAAGAAGGCGGCTTTAAGATCGCTACAAAAACCGGCTGTCCGATCGTCCCGGTAGCCATCCAAAACACAGAAAACATTTTTGAGACACATATTCCGATGGTAAAAAAACAAACCGTATCTATCCGTTTTGGAACTCCGATTTTTGTATCCGAATTAAGTCCGGCCGATAAAAAGTGCCTTGGAACGACAGTTCAGGAGCAAATCCGTACCATGCTGAATGAAAAATAATCCAAATTCTTTCATTTTTGCTATTCATTTTTAAACCAAAGCATGGTACAATTGACAAGGACTGAAATTTTAAGGAGGAAACAGACGATGATACCCGTTGCACTTTTGTCTACACCGGCCATAGTTCTGATTGTCGTCCTCGTGGTCTTAGTGGCTGCCCTGGCATTTCTTACATTCTGGGGAAACAAGCAGCAGAAAAAAGCAGAAGCTGCACAGCAGCAGATTGAAGCTGCCGCACAGCCGATGACCATGCTGGTCATTGACAAAAAGAAAATGAAGCTGACTGAATCTGGCCTGCCAAAAATTGTCATAGATTCCACCCCAAAGCTTTATCGACGCTCAAAGGTGCCGATTGTAAAAGCAAAGGTTGGACCTAGAATCATGACCCTTATTGCCGATGAAAAAATTTATGACTTAATCCCTGTAAAACAGGAAGTAAAAGCCATGGTCAGCGGTATGTACATTTTAAGCGTGAAGAGCCTGCGTGGTCCGGCATTGTCCGCACCGCCAAAAGTTGGGTTCTTCCAGAGAATGAAAAACAAAATTTCCGGCAAATAAAAATAAGATGGTATTGCACCAACAATACCATCTTATTTTTATTTTTCAAAGAAATATTCCTTTTCATTAAAAATCGTCGGGTCCTTTTGTACCTGTCCGGCCAGTTCCAAAAGTTTTCCTTTTTCATTCAGCTCCGGACTGTCAATGACCAGCTCCACCAGCCGCTCCAACACTGCGCCGAGAATCGGCCCCTGCGGAATGCCTGCCTGAATCAGGTCTTTACCGTTCACAGACAGCATTTTTACCTCAAAACAGTCTCCCCGACGAAGGATTTTCCTGTATATGTTCTCCTTCTCTTCCAACTGTTTCATCTTTTTCGGCACCACCGACGGATTTTTTGCCGAGATATCCGCCCTCTGTACTTTAATGAATTCTTCAAATATATCTTTTCCAACCCGGTTTAAAGCCCGCCGCACGCTGACATCATTCGGCAGATATTTTAATCCGTGCCATTTGACCAACCGATAGACTTTTTCTAAGGTATGATTATCAAATTTTAACCGCCGCATGATCTTTCGGCACATTTCTGCACTGACTTCCGGATGCTTATAAAATATATCCCGACCGCCATCCGTCTTTTTCACGACAGGCTTTCCAAAGTCATGAAACAGCATTGTCAGCCGAAGTACCGGTTCTGCATCGATATTTTTCAGTGCGATCAATGTATGTTCTTCCACATCATAAATATGATTCGGCGTATGCTGGGCCACACCGACGATACCGTCATATTCGGGCAAAATGACCCGGGTAATTCCAAGCGCATAGGCCTCCCGAATACGCTCCGGATGGTTCGATACAAGAAGTTTGACAAGTTCCACCCGAATACGCTCGGCGCTGACTTCTCTCAGCGCTTCCACCCGTTCCGACATGGCCGCTTTTGTGGCCTCGTCGATGGAAAAACCAAGCTGGGCCGAAAAACGAATGGCCCGGAGAATTCTTAACGCATCCTCATCAAACCGCTCTCCCGGATTTCCCACACAGCGGATGACTTTCCGCTCCAGGTCCTCCATACCGTGAAATATATCCACCAGCCCGGTTTCCGGGTTATAGGCCATCGCGTTGATCGTAAAATCCCGCCGCTTCAAATCCTCTTCCAGACTGGCCGTAAATGTTACTTCCTTCGGATGACGATGATCTTCATATTCCCCATCCACCCGATAGGTCGTCACCTCAAAAGCATCTTTATCCATCAACACGGTCACTGTGCCATGCTCAATTCCCGTATCTACAGTACGGGAAAAAATCTGCTTTACCTGCTCCGGCCTGGCAGATGTCGTAATGTCCCAGTCCTCGGGTTCCCGACCCAAAATACTGTCCCGGACACATCCTCCTACTGCATATGCTTCAAAACCATTCGCAGCCAATTCCCGGATGATCTCGGCCGCTTTACTCGGAATATACATCTTCATCTGCCCCACCCCATCTATCATATAGAACTATTTTAACATTTCAGAACCGTTCAGGGAATACTTTTCTCCCATATTTGTCAAATATTTATCTATTGAAGATTTCGTTTTTATGGCTTATAATATTACCTAAAGTTACAGGAAAGTAGGTTTGATATGTCATGGATACAGAAACCAAATTAAAAAAATATGAACAGTGGCTGGTAATTCTGAAAATATTAACCGTTGTATGTCTCATCATCACTGTCATTTTAGGTTATTTTGCTTCTAAGGGTAAAGTTGATTTTCTCCTTCTGATCATCGCCCTCTTAGCAACAGTTATGTTTTTCATGGCCTACCGTGAAAAATCCAATGCGCCTCGCCCTGGCAGTCCAGAATATGAGGCCATCGAACGGGCCCAGGCCGCTAAAATTGAAGCTCAGAAGGAACGTATCTACCGGAAACAGCATCCATTTGATGTTGCCCGTGAACTTGTCGAAAATAATAAAACTACCGGAAGCAAATCTTCCGAAACAGAAGATTCCGCATCAAAAAAGGACGCTTAAGGGAGAAGCTACATAAAGAAGTAGCTTATCTTTTGAGCTTTGTAGTCAGCCGGAATAATTGAAAATTTATCTTGCTGATATTCACGTGCAAACAGAAAATATGTTTCTTCAACTGGTAGATCAGATGACAGAACAACAGAAATCGTGAATCACGATATAATTTACAACTAACTTA
>CATZYB010000146.1 GCA_958426095.1 uncultured Lachnospiraceae bacterium | reverse complement strand
CCGGATGGCGGTGGCAGTAGATGCGATTAGATAAATATATGACAGAAATGGGGCTGGGCAGTCGAAGTGAAGTGAAACAGGGCATTCGAAAAGGCTCTGCGAAAGTAAATGAAACAACAGTGACCCGGCCGGAATATAAAGTGACGGATAAAGATAAAGTTATTTGGAAAGGCACGCCGGTGGACTTTGTGGAATATGAATACATTATGCTCAACAAACCGGCCGGGGTTATTTCTGCCACAGAAGATTCCAGAGAGAAAACGGTAATTGATCTGATCAAGGACAGTCGGAGAAAAGATCTGTTTCCGGTAGGGCGTCTTGACAAGGACACGGAAGGTCTGCTTCTTTTGACCAATGACGGAAAGCTGGCGCATAAGTTATTGTCACCGAGACATCATGTGGCAAAGATATATTACGCCAGGGTCAAAGGGATAATGACAGCGGAAGATGTGAAACTCTTCGCTGAGGGGCTTTATGTGGATGAGGAACTGACCGCACGGCCGGCGGAGCTTGAAATTCTCGCCACGCATCCGTCTGTCGAAGAGGAAAGCGCTGCCCCGGAAGGACCGACAGGAACCTCGGAGATACGTCTGAAGATTTTTGAAGGTAAATTTCATCAGGTCAAGCGGATGGTTCAGGCTGTGGGTAAGGAAGTTACCTATTTAAAACGTCTTTCTATGGGAAGTCTTGTGCTGGACGGAGACCTGGAGCCGGGAGAGTATCGATTATTAACAAACAGTGAACTGGAGGAACTGTATGCTGAATAATATGGAAGCGGTTCTGTTTGATCTGGACGGAACATTGGTAGAATCCATGTCTATGTGGGGCGACATTGATGTGGAATATCTGAAAAAATTTCATTTGCCTGTGCCGGAGGGGCTGCAGCAGGCTATTGAAGGCCTGAGTATGTATCAGACGGCAGTTTATTTCAAAGAGAATTTTGCTATTGAAGACAGTCTGGAAGAGATCATGGATGACTGGAACCGGATGGCCTACGAAAAATATACGACGGATATTCCCTTAAAACCGGGTGCCCGGGCATTCCTGGATGAACTAAAAACAAGAAAAATTCCCTGCGGCATTGCCACAAGCAATTCCCGGGTATTAACCGAAGCTATCTTAAAAAGTCATCAGATCGAAGACTATTTTTCTGTTATGGTGACGGGAGATGAGATCACAAATGGAAAGCCGGATCCGGAAGTTTATCTGGAGGCGGCAAGAAAGCTTGGGACAGCACCGGAGCGATGTCTTGTCTTTGAAGATATCCCATTTGGGATCATTGCCGGAAAGCGGGCCGGAATGACGGTGTGCGCTGTCGAGGATGAGTATTCAATAAAAGATAGAGAAGAAAAAATCCGGCTTGCGGATTTTTATATAAAGAGTTACGAGGAACTGTTATGATTAAAGATTTTTTACCGGTTTGCAAAGCGGATATGGAGGCCAGAGGATGGAATGAAGTCGATTTTGTCTATGTTATCGGCGACGCCTATGTGGATCATCCATCCTTTGGCCACGCCATTATCAGCCGGATACTGGAAGCGAATAATTACCGGGTGGGAATCATTTCCCAGCCGGATTGGAAGGATAAAAAAAGTATAGATATTTATGGAAGGCCAAGACTCGGATTTATTATCAGTGCCGGAAATATGGATTCAATGGTCAATCACTATACGGTATCAAAAAAACGGCGCCATAATGATGCTTTTACGCCGGGCGGCGTGTATGGAAAACGTCCGGATTATGCCACGGTGGTCTATGGCAATCTGATCCGTCAGACCTACAGGGATGTTCCGGTCATCATCGGCGGTATTGAGGCGAGTTTAAGACGACTGGCTCATTATGATTACTGGAGCGATACGGTAAAGCGTTCTGTTCTTTTGGATTCGGGGGCAGATCTGTTGTTGTACGGTATGGGCGAGAGGTCTGTTGTGGAAGTGGCCGATGCTTTGGACAGTGGGCTGGAGATTCGGGATATTACTTTTGTTCCGGGCTCTGTATATAAAACCAAGTCTCTGGATTCGGTATACGACGCCATTACATTACCATCTTTTAATGAGATTAAAGAAAGCAAACGCAAATATGCGGAAAGCTTTTATACCCAGTATATCAATACAGACCCGTTCAGCGGACAGCGGATGGTGGAAAAGTATGGGGAACATTTGTATGTGGTACAGAATCCGGCGGCAAAACCTCTGACAACGGCAGAGATGGACCGGGTTTACGGCTTAAATTATATGCGGACTTATCATCCGTCTTATGAAGCGGCCGGAGGGGTTCCGGCTATTGAAGAGGTCAAATTCAGTCTGGTGAGCAACCGGGGGTGTTTTGGCGGATGCAGTTTTTGTGCATTGACTTTTCATCAGGGGCGGATCATCCAGACCCGGAGCCATGAGTCCATCATTAATGAGGCGAAGGCGTTTACCTGGGACCCGGATTTTAAAGGCTATATCCATGATGTTGGCGGCCCGACAGCGAATTTCAGACATCCGTCATGCCAAAAGCAGTTGACGAAGGGCGTCTGTAAAAATAAACAATGTCTTTTTCCGGAACCATGTAAAAATCTCTATGTAGATCACCAGGATTATCTGGAACTGCTTCGTAAGCTTCGGGAACTTCCGGGAGTAAAAAAAGTATTTATACGTTCCGGCATCCGGTTTGATTATGTGAATGCGGATCCGGACCCGACATTTTTAAAAGAACTCTGCGAGTACCATGTGAGCGGTCAGTTAAAGGTGGCGCCGGAACATGTGGCAGATCCGGTGCTGAAGCGGATGGGTAAACCGGGGAATCGGGTATATCGGAAATTTGTTCAGGACTATAAAACAATGAACGAGAAGCTGGGCAAGAAGCAGTATCTTGTGCCGTATCTCATGTCTTCCCATCCAGGCTCCACGATGAAAGAAGCCATTGCCCTGGCTGAATATCTGAGAGATTTAGGGTATATGCCGGAACAGGTTCAGGATTTTTATCCGACTCCGGCAACTTTATCAACATGTATGTATTACACCGGATTGGACCCGCGGACGATGGAGCCGGTCTATGTGCCAAAAAATCCTCACGAGAAGGCTATGCAGAGAGCTTTGATCCAATATCGGAATCCGAAAAATTATGAGTTGGTACGGGAAGCCCTTGAGACAGCTCACCGGACCGATCTGATTGGTTTTGATA
Source organism: uncultured Lachnospiraceae bacterium (assembly GCA_958426095.1). Classification (GTDB taxonomy): domain Bacteria; phylum Bacillota; class Clostridia; order Lachnospirales; family Lachnospiraceae; genus Frisingicoccus. The sequence continues at coordinate 3,117 of CATZYB010000146.1, read as the reverse complement.
AAAAATGCTTGATCCGGCCGCGACGGGGAGAGACGGTAAAGAAGGAAGAACATAAGCCGTTCAAAAAGAAAGCTATACGGAATATACATAAGAAGAAAAAGAAATAAGGTGGAAATATGGGAGAAACCAAATTGATAAAAGGAACCTATGGTTATATCGATCGATGGAAACGGTCAAAGATCGCAGCACTGGGCCTGTGGGTCGTTTTTATTGGCGCCTTGCTGTTGCTTCCGGCGGCAATTTTTGGCACCCGGTACAATGCTTTTACAGTGGCCGCCATCGTCATGGTGCTTCCGGCGGCGAGGCAGGCTGTTCAGTATTTTGCAATGCTGGGTTTCCACAGCGGACGCCGGGACGAATATGAAAAAATCGCCGCCCTTGTGGAAGGAAAGTCATGGATGGTCCTGGCTGCGGATATGGTCCTGGCCAGTGAAAGCGGTCATATGGTCCTGGATATGCTGGTGATCTGTAATGGCAATATTTACGGCTATGCGCCGAAACAGAAAAAGAGCCGGGAGGCCATCGAAGCCTATCTGACCAACATTTTAATGGAAGCGGATATGCCCCATAAAAAACCTGTTGTTCATGAGAATTTTGAAGAATTTGAAGAAATGATCATGATGCTGGCGGCAAACGAACCTTCCGCGCCGTTGGATGCAGGAAGTATTTTTGCCGGTTTGAAAGCAAATTGTATGTAAAAAAGAGGAACTTATGCAAAAATTTATGGTAACACCCAATGAGGCCGGGCAGCGGCTGGACAAGCTGTTGTTTAAATATTTAAATCTGGCTCCGAAAAGCTTTGTTTATAAAATGTTTCGAAAGAAAAATATCACGTTGAATCATAAAAAGTGTGATGGTTCGGAAAAAACGGCGGTAGGCGACGAAGTCACCTTATGGTTATCGGATGAAACTATTGAAAAATTCAGAGAAGCCAGACATTTTGAACCGGTGCCTCAGCATTTTAAGGTGATATTTGAAGATGAAGATATATTGGCAGTAAATAAACCGGCGGGGCTGCTTTCTCAGAAAGCAAAGCCGGAGGATATCTCAGTGAATGAAGAGGCCGTCAGTTATCTTTTGAAGAATCACGTGATCACAGAAAAATCGCTGGAAGTTTTTAAGCCTTCCGTATGCCATCGTTTGGACAGAAATACGAGCGGTCTGCTGATCATCGGCAAAAGTCTGCCGGGACTACAGCATATGTCTGAGGCATTAAAAGAACGGACAGTGCAGAAATATTATCTTTGCCTTGTCGAAGGCGTGGTCACAGATTCAAAACATATATGCGGCTATTTGATCAAAGATGAAAAAACAAATCGGGTCACTGTGTCGGATCAGCCGGTCAGCGGCGGACATCATATTGAAACAATGTATGAACCGCTGGGAAATAACGGGCATCAGACAATATTAAAGGTGGAATTGATCACGGGACGGACGCATCAGATCCGTGCACATCTGGCCTCGGCAGGCCACAGTATCGTTGGGGATGGTAAATACGGTTCGGAGCGGGTCAACGATTATTTCCGGAAACATTATCATCTGAAACATCAGCTGCTTCATTCCTGGAGGATGGAATTTGACGGACGATGTCTGACAGCGCCTTTATGGCCTGAATTTGAGGCAATACTCAGGGGGGAACATCTGTGGTCGATCTATACGGACTTGCAGAAAAACTGAATATTGACGATATTGCTGTCTGTCATGCGGAAAAATTTGAAGGCGTTGAGGAGATATTAAAAAAGGATGCGGAGCTTGGCATCCTTCCGCCGTTTACAGAGACGGACATCAATAAGCGGGTGGACCCCGCCCGGACCCTTGACGGGGCAAAAAGTTTTATTGTAATTTTGGAACATTATGAGCCGCCTGTCTATAAAAAAAGGAATGGCCTGTATGGAAATATTTCTCCGGCGGCCAGCGGTGAGGATTATCATCGGATCGTCAGGGAAAAGCTTTCCGGGCTTATGGAAGCGTTGGAACTTATCGACCCGGAGGGAAGGCGGTTATCCTACGTGGACAATTCGCCATTTTCGGAGAAGCATGTGGCTGTGAGGGCCGGACTGGGCCGACTGATGAGAAACGGTCTCTTTTATTCAAGAAAATTTGGTTCCAGGTGTTATATCGGTTTGATTCTTAATGACCGTCCGGTAGATTTTTATGGACTGTCTATGCGTCAGGATCATAAGGATGCCTGGTTTGACCGATGTCTGACCTGTTCGGCCTGCCAGATCTTTTGTCCCGGCGGAGCAATTACCGAAAAGGGAATGAACAGTTATCGCTGTGTATCCTATCTGACTCAGAAAAAAGAGGCGCTGACAGATTCGGAATCCGCAGCGATGGGATTTCAAATTTATGGCTGTGATGTCTGCCAGAAAGTGTGTCCGCTGAATCCGCCGGTACCGGTCGGATATGAGACGGGAACAGAGGTTTCTTTAGAGGAGCTTCTGTCTATGAGCAATAAACAGTTCAAATTGAGATATCAGAAAACTGCCGCGGGATGGCGCGGTAAAAAACAGCTTCAAAAAAATGCTGAAATCGTATTAAGAAATATAACGGAGAGATAACTATGGCAACTTGGAATTCCAGAGGACTTCGCGGTTCTGATCTGGAAGAATTGATTAATTTAACCAATGAAAAATTGAGGGAAAAGAAGTTGGCGCTCATACAGAAGATTCCCACACCGATCAAACCCATACAGATTGATAAGGCCACAAGGCATATTACATTGGCATATTTTGAGAAGCAAAGTACCGTTGATTACATAGGAGCCGTACAGGGAATACCTGTTTGTTTTGATGCAAAGGAATGTGCCGTTAAAACCTTTCCTATAATGAACATTCATGAACATCAGGTTAAATTCATGGAAGATTTTGAAAAACAGGGTGGAATTTCCTTTATTCTGTTATTTTTTAGTAGTTTAAATGAAACTTACTATATACCCTTTAAAGATATCAAATTTTTCTATGAAAGAAGCTTAAACGGTGGCAGGAAAAGTTTTACATATGATGAAATAGATAAAAATTACAAAATTAATTCCACATCAGGAGCTGTTGTTCATTATCTTGAAGGAATAAAAAGAGATTTACAAAACAGATAATCCAAATATTGACAAGAAATGTA
>CATZYB010000145.1 GCA_958426095.1 uncultured Lachnospiraceae bacterium | reverse complement strand
TGTTACGATCATTTCCGGAGACAGAGAGTTGATTCAGTTGGCGACAGATAAAGTAAAGATCAGCATACCAATAACAATGGCCGGCGGCACGCAGGTGGAAAACTATTTTGCAGAAGATGTTCTGGCAGCCTATCAGGTGACGCCGATCCAGTTTATTGATTTAAAAGCGTTGATGGGGGATGCTTCAGATAATATTCCGGGAGTGCCGGGGATTGGCGAAAAGACGGCGACAAAGATTATTACAGCTTACGGAAGTATTGAATCGGCTTATGAACATGTGGATGAGATCAAACCGGTCAGGGCAGCCAATAATTTAAGAGAGCATTACGATATGGCGGTCATGAGCAAAAAACTGGCGGCCATTGATACCCATGCGCCGATTGAGATTCCGGATATGTCGGCCGGATTGGAGCATATGTATTCGGAGGCTGCTTATCAGATGATGAAACGGCTGGAATTTAAAAATATTTTAAATCGATTTAATCAGGAAGAGGTGGCAGTCCCTGTTTTATCTTCCGCTGTGGAAATTCGGGATGAAAATGAGCAGCGTCAGAAAATTTTCGAAGCTATGGAACAGTCTCTCATCAGCTTATATCCGATTTGTGAGAATGGTATCTGCGGCCTTGTTCTGGCTTATGGGGACGAAGCCTTTTGGATGCCGACAGCATCGGAGGAAACCCTGAAATTGATGGCTGGCAGGTTTGACGGACATCCGGAAATGGCAGCTTTGGGATTGAAAGCCGGACTCCATTATTTCCCGCTTGCAGAATCGGACAATATATTGGACGTGAGTCTGATGGCCTATCTTCTCAATCCTTTAAAGGATTCTTATGATTATGACGATGTTGTACGGGATTATCTTGGCCTGACATTGCCGTCAAGGGCAGATTTATATGGAAAAAAGACTTTATCCGAAATTTTGTCCGAGGATAAGGAAAAAGCTATGACCTGGCTTGGCTATTATGCGGCATTGCCTTTAAAGGCTGCAAAGATACTTCAAAATGAACTCGAAAAGGAAGGTATGTGGACACTTTATCGGGAAGTGGAGCTGCCTTTAAGTTTTTCGATCTATCGAATGGAAGCGGCGGGGATCCGTGTGGAACGGGAAGCCCTGAAAGATTATGGAGATCATTTGGTAGGACGGATCCAGGAACTGGAACAGGAGATTTATGCTCTGGCTGGAGAGGAATTTAATATCCTTTCACCAAAACAGCTGGGAGGGATCCTGTTTGACAAATTGCATTTGCCTTATGGAAAGAAAACAAAGACAGGCTATTCCACATCCGCCGCTGTGCTGGAAAAACTTCAGGATGAAGAACCGATTGCCCGTCTTGTGCTGGAATATCGGCAATTGACCAAACTAAAATCTACTTATGCGGATGGACTGGCGAATTATATTTCAGAGGATGGGCGGATCCATGGAAAGTTCCATCAGACCATTACGGCTACCGGACGAATCAGCAGCACGGAACCAAATCTTCAGAATATTCCTGTACGGGTGGAACTTGGCCGGAGGATTCGGAAAGTCTTTGTGCCGAAAGAGGGCTGTGTGTTTGTGGATGCGGACTATTCTCAGATCGAGCTGCGTGTCCTGGCCCATATGTCCGGCGATGAAAATTTGATTGAAGCTTATAAACAGGCCGAGGATATTCATCGCATGACAGCCTCGCAGGTATTTCATACACCGCTTGAAGAGGTCACCAGCCAGCAGCGAAGCAATGCGAAAGCGGTTAATTTCGGCATTATTTACGGCATCAGTTCTTTTGGACTGAGCCAGGGATTAAGTATTACACGAAAAGAAGCGGAAGTCTATATTAAACAATATTTTGCAGCCTACCCAAAGATTAAGGATTTTCTGGATGGCCTGGTTGCCGAGGGAAAGGAAAAAGGAAGCGTGTATACGCTGTTTCATCGGAAACGGCCGATCCCTGAATTATCTTCCAGTAATTTTATGCAGAGATCTTTTGGCGAACGTGTTGCCATGAATTCACCGATCCAGGGGACAGCGGCGGATATTATAAAAATTGCCATGATCCGGGTAGACCGGAGACTGCGGGAAGAAGGATTAAAATCCCGATTGGTTCTCCAGATTCACGATGAATTGTTGATTGAAACAGAGATAGATGAAGTGGATACGGTGAAACAGATTCTTCATGATGAAATGAGCCATGCGGCAGAGCTTAAAGTACCGCTGGAAATCGATGTAAATACCGGTACGGACTGGTACGAGGCGAAATAGGCCGAAAGACGTATATTATATATAGAGGAAAAGGATGAAAAAGGATGAAAGTCGTTGGAATTACAGGCGGCGTAGGCAGCGGAAAATCCGAAGTACTGCGCCTCCTTGAAGAAAAATTTAACTGTGGTGTGATCCGCACGGATGATGTGGCACGGGATCTGTGTGAGCCGGGAGAAAAAAGCTATGAGATGATCGTAGAAGTTTTTGGAGAAGAAATTCTTGACAGTGAAGGGCGATTAGACCGGCCTAAAATTGCCTCCATTGTTTTTGAAGACGTGGAGAAACGGCAGGCTCTTAATCAGTGTACCCATCCGCAGGTATACGAATGGGTTCGAAACAAAGTCCGCGAGTGGCGGACAGAAAATGATTATTCGATGATCGCCGTAGAGGCGGCTTTAATGGACGAATTAAAGGAGATCGGTGTCTGTGAAAGCTTCTGGTATGTCTATGTGAAGCCGGAGATCCGACGGGAACGGCTGCGTATTTCACGGGGTTATAGTGATGAAAAAATGGATGCTATCTTTGCTTCCCAGCTTCCGGAGTCGGTATTTTTAAATGGGTGTGATGTGGTGATCGATAACAATTTTGACCTTGAAAATGTAGAAAAACAGCTAAAATCCCTGTGCAAATAGCACCAATGTGGAGAATGGGCAAAAAAATGTTGATAATTTTTTACAAAAATATTAACAAAAATTATAAAAAATCACGAAAAATCGAAAGAAAAAATTAACAAAATTAATAGATTTTAAAGAAAAAATACAATATATGGGGAGAATAAAATAGAAAAAATCGAAATCTTGTGTAGAACCCCTTGATTTGACAAGGATTTAATAATTTGATAGAATACGCCTGTATGAAACACTTATACAGAATGTGTTCGCTGAGCGGGCACATTACAAGTAAAGAGGTGAAATATGGGTAAGAAATTACGCAATGTCATGCTACATATGATCGGTACGGTGATGGCCGTTTCGCTGATGTTTGGCAATACAGTGTCTGTATTTGCCGAAGAGACAAAAAGCGAGGAGACTGTATCGAACAGATCGGATGCGGAAATGACACCGAATTCAGAAAAGCTTGTTTCCCAAAAGGCACCTGAAGTTGGACTAAAAGACATTACACTGAATAAGACTGATGTACTGAACAGTTTGATGGGGGTCACACGTCTGTTCTACAATGGAGAATTTTCAGGAAAGTTCGTGGTGAACACAGAACCTTATCTGGAAATTCATTCTGAAGACAGCAGTGAAAGTGAGATCGCAGGTAAGATATACCCGGCTTCCAGTGGCACGGTCGAAGAATGGGGACCGGAGTGGACGAAAATTTCTTCGGGAAATGTCACAGGATATATCGCCACAAAGGATATTTCAATCGGTTACGATGCCGAGCTGTTGGCAAAAGAAATCGGGCGCCGGAATGTCACGGTGACAGCCGATTCATTAAATATCCGTCGGGAGGCGGATATGGACAGCGAGGTTGTTGCGACAGCGGTTCAGAGCGAGATTTTTTCGGTAGTTGAAAGCGGAGAAGAGTGGACACGGATCAATCTTGGCGATGGAGAGGGCTTCGTAGCCAGTGAGTATGTGGAAGAAAGCATTGAGCTGGGTGAAGCTGTATCTATAGCTGAAGAAGAAACTGCTGTTTTTGCAGGTTCAGCGGCGGCAGTGCTAAATGCTGAAAAGCAGGCCGACACAGATAGAAATGCTTCGGAAAGTTCCGGTGTACAGCCGGAAAGTGTGACAGCATCCTCTGCTTTATCTGTAACATCAGATGAGGCATATTTGCTGGCCTGTATGGTCTATGTGGAATCTGGTGCAGAACCTTATGAGGGACAGCTGGCGGTGGCCAATGTCATCTTAAATCGGGTGAAAGATCCACGATTCGATAATACTATTGCCGGAGTGATCTATGCACCGGGACAGTTCCCGGGAGCTCATAACGGTGCTCTTGACAGTGTGCTTTACAGCGGACCGAGCGAATCCTGTATGCAGGCTGCTCAGGAGGCTTTGGCTGGTGTCAATAATATTGGTGGCTATTATTACTTTAATGGCTATGTAGATACGTCAACTGTGAGCGAATATATCGTGATCGGCGGACATACATTCTATAACTATTAAAAATAAACAAGCTTAGTATGGATTCAAAAGGACTTTGGATGTGATCAAATTTGCATTCAGGGTCCTTTTTCTGTATTGCCGTTTTTCGGGTTTCGTATTATAATAAGCTGTGGATTACAAGAGAGGAAGATGAGCATGAAATTTGGCACCATTGCCAGCGGCAGCAGTGGAAACTGTCTTTATGCCGGAAATGAAGATACCCATATCCTTATCGATGCCGGGATTAGTTGTAAACGCATTTGTGAAGGATTGAAAACATTTGAACTGGAAGGCCGTGATATTCAGGGAATATTGATTACCCATGAACATACGGATCACATTTCCGGACTTGGCGTGCTTGCACGGAAGTTTCATATACCGATTTATGGTACAGAGAAGACATTGCGCCAGATTTCTGAAATGGGAAACCTTGGAAAGATTGATCGGGAACTGTTCATGCCTGTCGAAGCCGGACGGGAATTTTCGGTTGGAAGTCTTTCCGTAGAATCTTTTTCCATTTCTCACGACGCAGTGGACCCGGTAAGCTTTTTGATCCGGGACGGCGGACGGAAGCTCGGAATGGTTACGGACCTGGGATATTATGACGAGTCCATTGTGGAACGGCTGAAAGATTCCAATCTGCTTTATGTAGAAGCAAACCATGATATACATATGCTTCAGGCAGGACCTTATCCATATTATCTGAAGCGGCGCATTTTGGGTGAACGAGGTCATCTGTGTAATGAAAAGGCGGCTCAACTGGTCACAGAATTAATGCATGACCGGCTTGATCAGGTAATCCTGGGTCATTTGAGCAAGGAAAATAATTATCCGGATCTGGCGTTGGCAACAGTGAAAAATGAAGTTGAAGATTCGGTAAAAGTTGACGTAGCCCCGAGGGATCATGCGGGACATTTATTTGACCTGGCATTATAGGAATATAGGAGGAAAGAAAGATGAAAAAAACAATTATCACTGTAATTGGAAAAGACACCGTAGGAATTATTGCAAAAGTATGTACCTATCTGGCAGAGAATAATGTAAATATCCTGGATATTTCCCAGACGATCGTACAGGATTATTTTAATATGATGATGATCGTGGACACGAATGCCGCTGCAAAAGAATTTGAGGTGCTTTCAAAAGAGCTGAGAGAAGTCGGTGAGCAGATCGGAGTAAAAATCAAGATGCAGCATGAAGATATTTTCAACTGTATGCACAGAATTTAAGAGGTGACGACATGATTAATTTATACGAGGTACAGGAAACCAACAAGATGATTGAAGAATCCAATTTGGATGTGCGGACGATCACGATGGGAATCAGTCTTTTGGATTGCTGTGATACGGATGTGCATAAAGTTTGTGAAAATATTTATCATAAGATTACGACAAAAGCTAAGGATCTCGTATCTACCGGCTGTGAGATTGAAAATGAATTTGGTATTCCGATTGTAAATAAAAGAATTTCCGTGACCCCGATCAGTTTGATCGGCGGTTCCTGCTGTAAGACGGTCGATGATTATGTGGAAATCGCAAAAACTTTGGATAAAGCGGCCCTGGAAGTTGGCGTTAATTTTCTCGGCGGCTATTCGGCTCTCGTTTCGAAAGGGATGACGGCCAGCGACCGTTTATTGATTGAATCCATTCCGAGAGCATTGGCCTCCACAGAACGGGTGTGCAGTTCCGTTAATGTAGGTTCTACAAAAACAGGAATCGACATGGATGCAGTAAAGCTTCTCGGCGAAAAGATTCTTGAAACGGCCGAACTGACAAAGGATGCCGATTCTCTTGGCTGTGCAAAACTGGTTGTATTTTGCAATGCACCGGATGATAATCCGTTCATGGCCGGAGCTTTCCATGGTGTCACCGAAGGAGATGTTGTCATCAATGTGGGAGTCAGCGGCCCGGGCGTTGTTAAACGTGCTTTGGAAAAAGTCCGTGGCGAGGATTTCGGAACACTTTGCGAG